>PMZC01000346.1 GCA_003170555.1 Deltaproteobacteria bacterium | reverse complement strand
TTTGAACGTCGTGCGATACCACCATGATTTGGCGAACGGACTGCCGTCCGGCATCGGGAAGTCGGAGGTGTCGATGCCCATCACTCTGCTGCCGGGGATCGCATTCAGATTCGCGCCGAAATACGGATCGGGGTAGACGCCGTTTTGCACCAGCGCCGCGAGCACGGTCGCGGGGACGGTGGTCGGATACCAATTCGCCGGCTGATAAGCGGTCGACGACAAATCCTTGCCGTCGGCCATCACGCGCGCGGAAGATTGAATCGCCCAGCCGCTGTGCAGATCGATTTCCGGCAGCGTTTGATCGCCCACCGCATCGTCGTCGGCCTGATCGTCGTCGGCCGTCTCGTGGGAAGTCGATTGGCCGCCGCAGCCGAGCACCGCGAAAACGATCAACCACACGCCAAACAATACCGTAGTACGAACCAGTCGCATGGGATCCTCTCAAAGTAGTCCGGCAATCGCGACGTATGTTACTACGCCTGCTTCGCCTGATCCAACGGCGTTGCGGCGGCGTCGAGCAACCGTTAGATTATCGCCGACACGACATCACGGAGACCACATCATGGCGCATGAGAAGTTCCACGACCTCGACCTGGATCGCGAACTCGACGGTTTTGAATTCCCCCCGACATTCGATTTCGGCGTTTCGGCTTCCGGCTATCAGACCGAGGGCGGCTTCAACACGCCGGACGGTCCCAAAAACAACTGGTACTGGTTCGAGCAGCAGGGCAAGAAAGAACGGACCGGCTACTGCGCGCGTTTTCTCGAATTGTATGAAGAGGACTTCGACCGTGCGGCGTGGATCGGGGCGAACGCGTTTCGCCTGGGGATCGAATGGGCGCGGCTGCAGCCCGGCGTTGACCCGGCGCAAAGCGGCCCGCCGGCGTTCTCGGTCGAAGCCGCGCGGCAATACGCGCGCGTCATCGCCGCGGCGGTCGATCGCGGCATGTTCCCGGCGGTGACGCTGTGGCATTTCACCAACCCGCTCTGGGCGGGGCTCGATTTTTGGCTCGACTGGGGCCAGGTGCGCGAGCAGTTCGGCGCCTTCGTCGAGTTCAGCGTCCGCGAAATCAACCGCGTGCTGATCGACGAACTTCATCATCCGCCGATTCCGTATTTCATCACCCTGAATGAACCGATCAACGTGCCGATGGCCGGTTACCTGCTCGGCGTGTTTCCGATCGGGAAAAAGGGACGACGGCCGGCGGCGGTGTGCTACGCCAATATTCTCCAGGCGCACGCGCTGGCCTATCGGACGATTCACCGCATCTATCGCGAAAAGAATTGGCCGCGGCCGACCGTCACCATCAACACGTGGTGCGCGGCCGCGTATTCTTTCGACAAGATGGCGCAGGATCTTTTTCTCGCGCGCGCCAACAACGTATCGCGGGAGGGGCTGCACGGGTTTCTCGTCGAGCAACGAGCGCGGCTTCGCGAACATTTGCGCGCCGTGCCGTATTTGCGCCCGCCGCGTTTCATCAAACGCGCCGCCGACCGCCTGATCGACAAGGTGATGTGGGACGCGTTGACGCCCGACATCATGGCGCCGCTCGCCGACTACATTTACGAAAGCGACGATCCGCGGCTGCTCGACGTGGTGGGTTTCGATCTATACGACCCGTTCATGGGCAACAACCTCGACTTCGGTTTTCCGCGGCTGATCAACATTCGCAGCCAGCCGTACCAATGGAACGCCAACCCGCGCGCGCTGCGCCCGATGCTCGAAGCGTACTCGTGGACGGCGCACGACCTGCCGTTGCACCTGCTCGAACACGGCATGTGCCATCGAGCGGCGGGCGGCCGCGTATACCCGCATCCCAACGGCCTCACGCGCGACGAAGAATTGAAACTCGCGATGTTGGAAGTGGTTCGCGCCATCCGCGCCGGGTTGAAGCTGCGGTCGTTCTATTACTGGAGCCTGCTGGACAATTACGAGTGGGGCAGCTTCGAACCTCGGTTCGGCCTTTTCGGGCTGGACTATGCCAACGGCGCGCGGCGTATGACGACCGATATCAACGGCGTCAACGCGGCGGGGGCCTATCGGCTATTCATCGAAGCCTTCCAAAACAGAGACAAAGCGGCGTTGCGCGAAGCGTTCAGCAGAACAAATTATCCAGTCATATCAAAGTGATATGACGAATGAAGTCGGTTACGCGCCGACCCGGACTAACTTCGCACTTCACAGTCCGCCAATCATACCTTATACTTTCACAGCACAGGATCGGGGCAGCGGGGGAAAGGCGAGGAGAGGTTGACCAGCACCGAGTTACCTGACGAACGCGCCTTGCCGTGTGTGGTATTTCCCGACGGGGGCGAGTTCGTTCAAAGTTTGTTCGGACACGGCGACGACAATCTGCACATCGTGGAATCGGCGCTCGATGTCAAACTATCCTTGCGCGGCGACCGCGTGTTCGTTTGCGGCGCGCCCGAACACTTCGATCTGATCAAACGACTTTTCGAAGAGCTCTACGGTCTCGCCGCGGAAGGCTTTCCCATTTATCCCACCGACGTCGAGCACGCGCTGACCATTCTGCGGTCGGGCGAAAAGATCCACCTGCGCGATATCTTTCTCGACACCGTCTACATTTCCAGCAAGAAGCGGGTCATCACGCCCAAGTCGATCAACCAGAAAGTCTATATCGACGCCATTCGCGCCAATCACATCGTCTTCGGCATCGGACCGGCCGGCACCGGCAAAACTTATCTGGCGATGGCGATGGCGGTCAGCCATCTGGCGAAGGGCGAGGTGGATCGCATCGTCCTCACCCGGCCGGCGGTCGAAGCCGGCGAGAAGCTGGGTTTTTTGCCCGGCGATATCGCGGAGAAGGTGAATCCGTATCTCCGGCCGCTTTACGATGCGCTCAACGAAATGATGCCGTTTGAGAAGGTGCAGCGGTTGATCGAGCGGCAGACCATCGAAGTGGCGCCGCTGGCCTTCATGCGCGGCCGCACATTGAACGACAGCTTCATCATTTTGGACGAGGCGCAGAACTGCACGCCGGAGCAGATGAAGATGTTTCTGACGCGCCTGGGCTTCCGCTCGAAGGCGGTGGTCACGGGCGACGACACGCAGATCGACCTGCCGAACGCCCAGACTTCGGGCCTGGTGCTGATCCAGCGCATTCTGATGGACATCGCCGGCATCGCGTTTGTGCGCTTCGACGAGCGCGACGTGGTGCGCCATCGCATCGTGCAACAGATCGTGCAGGCGTACGATCGCTTCGATCGCGGGAAGCAAAACACGCACGGGGGCGAACGTTGAGCGACGCGGCGAACAAATCTCCGTCCAAGGGCGACGCCGTCAAGCTCAAGCTGTCGTCGTGGCGGCGGGTGTGGCCGTGGGCGGGATCGACGGTGCGTCGTCACCCGTGGCTGCTGGCGCTGTTCGTGGCGCTCTTTGTCTCGCTGCTCACCGCGCCGCCCTTTACGTTCTCGTTGAAAGGGCTGGAGGTCGGCCAGTACGCCAACCGTGCGATCAAGGCGGACCGCGACTTCGACGTGGAGGACACGGCGAGTACGCACGCGCGGCGCGAACAGGCCGCGACGGGAATCCTGCCGGTTTACGATCACGACGCGCAAATCGACACGCGCGAGACGCAGCACATCGCTGAGGCGTTTCAAGCCATGCGCGCCTTTTACGGCGACGGGGAGAAGCCCGCGGCGGGGCCGGGCGGCGACGAGGTCGGTCGGGCGAGCATCCTGTCGCACGCCGCGGCCGAAGAGCAGCACAAGCGTTTCATTCAAATGCTGGGCATCGATCTGGACGAGCGGAGCTTGGAGTACCTGCGCCGCGAACAATTCTCGAAAGATATCGAAGACGACCTGACCGATCTGGTGCGCTACGCGATGACCCGCCTGGTGGTCAACAACCGCCAGGTGCTGATGGACCAACTCGCCACCTTGCCGGGCGCGCAGGCGGTCACCGTGCGGGAGCTGGGCGCCGGCAAGGAACGCACCTACACGAATTTCACCAACGTCCTCGACCTCGCGACCGTGACCGCGCAGGTGGAGCAGCGGGCGCGCGAACGCATCGACAACCCGCAGCGGCGCGCGGCGGTGCTGGCGGTGGCGCGCAAGATGATCCGGCCCACCCTCGATTTTAACCGGGCCGAAACGGAAGACCGGCGAACCCAGGCGCGGAACAACGTCAAACCCAGTATTCTGCACTACCGCCGCAACCAATTGATCGTGGCGGAAGGCGATCAGGTCACCGAAGACGACATCGCCGTGCTGCGCGCGTTGCGCACCGGCGCCAGCCCGGCCAGCGCGGTGCTGTCGTTCCTGGCCGTCACCGGCTTGCTGATGGCGGCCATGATCTGCCTCGCCCGTTTCGCGCAGACGTACATCAAGAAGTTCAAGCCGACGGCGCGGGACTATGCGTTTCTCGCCTCCGCGCTGTTGCTGACCGCGGTGATCGTCGCGGTGGCCAAGGCGATGGCGAAGCCGCTCGCCGATTCCTTCACCTGGCTGACCCCCGAGGCCGTGCTCTACGTCGTGCCGCTGGCGGGCGTGGCGATGCTGGTGCGTTTCGTGATGCACAGCGAGGCCGCGCTGGTGATGGTCTGCCTGACGGCGCCGATGGCCGGCTTGATCGCCGACAACTCCATCGGCTTCGCGTTGTACACGCTCGTGGGATCGCTCGTGGGCGCGCACCAGATCGGGCGCGCCGAGCACCGCGGGTCGGTCACTCGCGCGGGATTGATCGTCGGCGCGGTCAACGGCGGCGTCGCCCTGGCGGTGCAGGTGGTCGCCGACCCGACGACCTTCATCTCGCTGGCCACGCCGGTCAACATCCTGGCCGCGTTCTTCGGCGGGCTGCTGGCCGGACCGTTCGTGCTGGCCGTGCTCTCGCCGTTCGAGGCGCTGTTCGGCTATACCAGCAACCTGCGCCTGATGGAGCTGGCCCACCTCAACCATCCGCTGTTGGAGCGGATGCTGGTCGAGGCGCCGGGCACCTACCATCACAGCCTCACCGT
>PMZC01000046.1 GCA_003170555.1 Deltaproteobacteria bacterium | reverse complement strand
CGCGGCCGTCGCCGGTGATCGTCATCACGTCGCGGTAGCCGGTCAGACCCGCGTTGAATTCGCGCCACTGCGCGGCGTCGGTCGTGCGAAACACGCCCGTATGCCAGCCGCCGGCGTACAAGTATTGGCCGTCGGAGTAGAGGCAGGTCATGCGGCCGGAGTACGGCCCGCCGGCGGTGGAGTCGTCGGGTATCGCGGACGGCATCGGCCGGGGCGTGGGCGCGGAAGGAGGATTCGGTTTACCGCAACAGGGAAAAACCCAGCAGGCGATTAACAGCGCGAGCAGGAATGCGGATTGCCGAGCGGGTTTGAGGTTTGACTTCGGCGAGCTCAGTCGAGCCGAGGTTTGGGGTTTGAGGATCGAACCGTAGGGGCGCACCGCTGTGCGCCCAATCCGGAAGGGCGCACAGCGGTGCGCCCCTACGCGGGACCCGAGACCCGAGACCCGGAACCCGGAACCCGTCATCTTACGACCCACAACATCCGCTCGTGCTGTTTTCGCGCGTATTGGCGAATGCGGCGTCGTCATCAGACGCGTCGTCGTCGCCGATGTCGTCGTTCGCGCCGTCGTCGTCGGAGGCGAGCGGTTCGCCGAGCGACAGGCGCACGGTTTCAATCGCGCCGGGCGCCAACGAGATTTCGAACCCGTCGTTTGCCGCGAGCTCGCCGCCGGTCACCCGCTCCAGGATATCGGCATGACGCGCGGTCAACACCGACCAGGCGGAGTGATCGAGCGCGACGCGCGCCGCCGCGCCGTCGATCTCCACCAGCCGCAAAATCAACTCGTGATCCTGCGCGTTGCGATCCGGCCGTTTGAGCGTGGTGGCCAGCACGCCGCCGAGCTCGCTGGCGAACGAGAGTAATTGGCCCGTCTCCGGCAGCGCACCGGGATGCGCGTCGCTGAAGTGAACGAGCAGCGGATTGGCGAACGCTTCGGCGCGGCGATAGAGCGCGGCGGGCCGCACGTCGCCCGCGTGCGGATAGACGCGATAGTGAGTGAGGAAATCGCCGCGGTCGGTGACCGGTCCGCCCGAATCCGGCACCTCCCACTGCGGGCTCGTGCCGCTCTTGAGCAGCGACAGGCGCAGGATGTTGCACGCGCCGTCGCTCAGACCCTGGCCCGGTCCGTCGTTGGCGACGTCGTAGCCGTACTTTTCGCGATTGAAGAGCGTGAAGCCGGCGGCGGACGGCGCCACGCCGAGGTGCGTCTCGCTCAGGTCGACCCACTTGTGGCCGACGAACTCGGTGTCGGCGCGGTGGCCGTCGAGCACGCGCACCAGCGAGCCGTACGGCATATTGTTGCGCACTTCCTTACGCGGGTTCGAGATCGTGGTCGGGAACGCGACCTTGAGAAAACGGTGCGCCGGATTGCCCCAGCCGCGCACCAGCGTTTCGAAGTCCACCGTATCGCGCCCGGCGTAGAGGACGATCCGCTGCACGTACGATTCTACCTGGCCTTGACGCGCGACTTCGACCACCTGCCGCACCGGCCCATCCTCGACGACCTGCACCGACTGCGTATCTTCCACGACGGTCGGCGCCTGCGTGTATTTGTCGAAACCGAGGTCCCAGGCGTCGTACGGCAGCGGATGGTCCGGGTAGAGTTGCAGCAGGTTCGCGCGCTCGCCCGGCTTGATGAATTCGAGCGCCAGGTCTTTGTTCAAGATGCTGGTCACGTAACCGGCGCTGTCGATGCCGACCTTGACCTGTTCGTTTTCCAGCGACTGCGGCGTCGCCGGAAAAGCCGCCTGTCCCGCCGGGGCGCCGGCCGCGAGTTGATAGGTGCGCCAACCCCAGGGCGGAATATCTTCCGCGACGAAGATCAGCCCCTGCTCGACCGGCGAATACTGGCACGGAACCGTTTCGCCGCGCCCGTTGAGCACGTGATGTTCGGCGTCCGCGCCGGCCAGCACCATCGGTTCGCTGCTCTCGAACGCGTTCGGATTGAACACGAGAAAGACCTGCCCCTGCGCGGCGGCGGCGGTGTTCACGCGATCGGCCAGGAAGCCGAGCGAGCCGTCGAGCGTGTCGTCGCCGACCTGCCGCACCTGCGCGAGATTCGGCCCGACCTCGTCGACGTAAACCTTTTCGATCGCGGTGCCCGACATCACGTCGTGAAACTGATCGCGCATCAGGCGCTTCCATGCTCCGTCCAGATCGGCCCACGGGTACGGCCGGCCGAGCAGGTTGGCCAGCGAGGCGAAGATTTCCGCGTCCTGCAGTTTGTATTCGAGCTCGCGCATGTTCTTCTTGTGCAGGGCGCGGCTGGTGTACGTGCCGCGGTGGCGTTCGAAGTACAGTTCGTCATTCGACACGGTCGTGTTGATCTGGCGCTGATCGATCGAGTTGAAGAAATCCTCCACGCGGCCGAAATGAATGTGGTAGCCGTCGTTCTGCAGCGCCTGCAGGCGGGTGATGTTGCTCATCACGATGCCGCCGCCGTGGTCGCCCGTGCCGATGGGGAAGAACACCGTCGGTTGGTTCGGTTCATGCGCGCGCTTGGTGTTGACCGCGTTCCATACTTCGGCGGCGCTGGCGCGGTTGTTGTACTGGTCGTAGGCGAGGTGGACCAGCAGTTTCGAGCCGTCGGGCCCGTACCAATAAAACAGATTGTGCTGCGGCGGATGCGTGTCGTTCCAGTTGAGCTTGTACAGGAAAAACTTGTCGATGCCGGACCGCCGGTGGAACTGCGGCAGGTTGCCGTTGAAGCCGAAGCTGTCGGGCAGCCAGCCGATTTTCGCCATGACGCCGAACTTGTCGAAGAAGTACCACTGCGCCGAAAGAAACTGGCGGCAGAAACTTTCGCCCGACGGCAGTTCCGCGTCGGACTCGACCCACATGCCGCCCACGATTTCCCAGCGGCCCTCCTGCACGCGCTGCCGGATTCCGGCGAAGATGTTCGGGTAATCCCGCTCCATCCATTGATAGGCCTGCGCGGACGACTGCGCGTAGTACACCGGGTTGTCGCCGCCCTGCTGGGCAAACAGGTCCATCATGCGTAGCGTCGCGCCGAAGGTGTAGGCGGCGGTGATCTCGCCTTCGGCGAAGGTCCATTTCCAGGCGAGGTCGATGTGGCTGGCCCCGGTGACGTCGATCGTCTCCCACGGCGGCTCGGCCGCGCGGGNNCGCCAGCGGCAGCGCCAACAACGACAGCAGCAACACCCACGAAAGTTTCTTCATCGCGGTCCTCCGAGCACGTTGAGCAGACGATACCGACATCGGTGCGACAAGGCAACGTGTCCCGGCCGTGGCGCCTGATTAGATATTTCACTAATTTCTCGGCCTTTATCCACTTGCGAGGCAGGGGTGTCTCTGTTAGTGTTGACCATCGTCGATCGAGACAGCACAAGGAGAAACGGGGAATGCGCACGCGGTCCAAAAAGCTGTTTTTTTTGCTTACCGTCGCGGTGCTGATCAGCGCGGGCGNNCGGGCGTCGTGCTGGCCGCCAGTTTGGTCGGCAAACTTTACGTGAAGACCACGGAGGTTTTGCTGACCGAGCGGTCGGGCCTGCCTTGCACCAGCGCGGCGACGAATTATTGCGATCGCACCTATATGTGCCCGTTGGGCCAGACCGCCTATGCGCTGGTATATAACCTCAAGGAAGAGAACGGGCACAAGTTTTTGTCGGGCCTGGGCCTGGTGTGCTCGGACCCCAACGCGCTGGATCAGCCCGAAACCGTCGGCGCGGGCGGCGACGCATTCGCCGGCGAAGTCGTCAAAGACTACTGCCCGGTCGGCTATATGGTGGCGGGCGCGGAATTCCACACCGCCGACCAACTCAATCTGACCGGCGCGCGCCGCGTGTGCCGCCGCTATCATCCTTATGATGAGCATCGCGGCGCGACCCTGTTCGGCGAAGGCTTCGATTTTTCCAGCAACGTCTGCGCCGATCATCACTGGGTGACCGGCGTGAAGATGAGCTTCGAACGCAAGCAGACGGCCGCGGGACGCATCGACACCCGCGTGCTCAACGCGCGTTTCTACTGCGGCGAGATGCGGCAGTATCTGGTCGAGCCGGAACGAGACGACGAGCGCACGCCCCAGGCGCACTAAATCCCGCGGCGAACGGTGCTCTCGACCGCGCGATCTTCTCGACTCATCGCTCAACCGTAATTTGTCGATCGTCGCCCCGTCGCCGTTGCCAATTCGCGGGGCATCGGGCATATTCATCGCCGAAATATTTCAGCGCGGTTGAACACCATGCCTTTTAGCTCCCCAGCAGTCGCGGTCGCGGTGGCGGTTCATCTGCCGCTGTGCCTGCTGGCGTGGAAGCTCAAGTATCTGACGCGCGGGGGCACGATCGCCGGCCTGGCCCTCGGCTTGTTGGTTTTTCTCACCTTCGACTGGCCCGGTTATCTGTTGTTGCTTCTTTGGCCGGTCGTCGCCCACTCCATCACGCGGCACGCCGTGAAGGTGGTTCAGAAAAAGGGCCGGGCCGTCGACGAAAAAAAACTGGCGGCCAAAAGTTTCGTTTACATTTTCGTCCGCGGTTTGCCGGCGCTGGCCGCGACGTTGATCGCCCTGCTGGCGCCCGAACGCGAACAAACGACACGCTTGCTCGGATTGATCGCCTACCTGGCGGCGATGGCCGCGGCGTTGGGCGATGTGATCAGCACGGAGTTGGGACAAGCTTATGGACGACGGACCTACCGGCTGATCACCCTCGAGCGCGTGAAATCGGGCACCCGCGGCGGCGTGAGCACCGAGGGCAGCATTCTCGGCGGCGTCGCCATCCTGTTGTTCACCGTGCTGTCGTTCGTCTTGTTCACCGAGTTCGGCGATCCGTTCCACCTCACCGAACATGGGTTGCGCGAAGTGCTGGCCGTGACCATGGCCGCGCTGATCGCCGTCCACGTGGAAAGTGTGGCGGGCGGCATTTTCACGCAGTTTCAACGCAAACCGAGCAAGCTGTTGCTCGGGTTTCTCGGCGCGTCGCTCGGCGCGTTGCTCGCGGTCTTTTTCACCAATCTGCCGGAGGGTTGATGCCGGAACATCGGCCACATATTCGCGTGCTCGAAACTTCGGACGTCACGGCGGAGAACCTCGAACGCCTGCTCAACGAGATGCTCGCCGACGGCTGGCGGTTTGACGGGATTCACTTCGTGATGCGGGAGAACTCGCGGCGTCCGGCGATGGCCTTCCTGATTTTCTACCCGAGCGCCGGGCCGGAGCAGGAGACGACGGCGGCCCCGCGAACGCCGCGCCGGCGTAAGTCGTAGGCCAATCCCCAAGCGGCGGAGGGCCGGCGCCGCCGGATCAAAAACTCTCGAATTGGTGCGCTGGATGGCGGAATCGATCATATCATTCTCGGGTTGACATATGATGATATCGATCATACCAGCGACATGAATTGCGTTGCTGACGTTGGATCGACACTTTGAACTGTTTCCGCAAATCACGAGGGTGTGAGCCGAGCAGGCCGACCCCATACGCGCCAACTTATGTCTTCGGCTCGATGAAGTTGTCATTCCGACCGAGCCCCGAGTGCATCCGAGGGGCGAGCGGAGAAATCCCTCCCTCACCGATGCCCCCATCATTATTTACCGCCGGCCGGAAAAATTGGAAGGATTACAATCAGCAAGGGAGCGATCCCTCCGCTACGCTTCCGAACTCCGCTTCACTACGTTTCGCTACGCTCGTATGCGGAGCCTGCCCTGAGCGGAGTCGAAGGGGTCGGGATGACAAAAAAAGATAACCGTTTGCACAGAAGTTAGCGCCTCTGGGGGGTGACCCCGCCGCTAAATTAACTTGAGAATCTTCCGCAGCACGGTGGCGAGTTCGTCGACCTTGAACGGCTTCTTGAAGAAATCGGCCGCGCCGTACACCAGCGCCATTTCTTTTTCGCGGTGCAACTGCAGCGTGGCATAGGCGGTGACCACAATGACCGGCACGGCGAGCGTGCGCCCGTCGCCTTTCAACTCGCGCAGAATTTCCAGGCCGTGCATGCCGGGCAGCATCACGTCGAGCAGGATGGCGTCGGGCGGTTTCTCGCGCGCCCGCGCCAGGGCGCTCGCGCCTTCGCTGAACCATTCGATCTCGAACCCGCGCCGGCTCAGGCCCTTCTCGATGTAGAAGGCGTGATCGGGGTTGTCCTCGATCAGCATGATGCGCGGGGCGTGCGGTTCGGTCATCGACTTTCCTTCGGCGCGGCGGAAATTCGCGCGGGCTCGGTCGACGGCGTATGGGGCAGCGGCAGGACCAACGCAAACTCGCTGCCGCGGCCGAGCGCGCTTTCCACCACGATCTCACCGCCCAACAGTTTCGCCAGTCCCTGCGCAATGGTCAAACCCAGGCCGGCGCCTTCCGACGCGCTGCGTAACGGGCCGTCCACGCGGTGGAATTGTTCGAAGATTTTGTGGAGCTGATCGGCGGGAATGCCGGGCCCGGTGTCGCGCACGGTCAGCCGCAGGTGCGTGCGATCGGACCACGCCCGGCACGTCACCTGTCCGCCCGGCGTGAACTTGATCGCGTTCGACAGCAGATTGGTCAGAATGCGAAACACCTTTTCGCGATCGAGGCGGAACTCAGTCAACCCGATGTCATATTGCAATACGACCGGCAAGCCTTTGGCGTCGGCGAGGTCGTGCACGCTGTCGATCACCTCCTCCAGCAACGGCCGCAGCGCGACGGTTTCCAGGCAGACGGTTTCCCGGTTCGACATGAGGCGGCTGTAGTCCAGCAGGTCGTTGACGATCCGCAGCAGCCGTCGCGCGTTGACGCCGATGCGCTGCACGGCGTGCGCGTGGTCTTCGGGCGAGTCCGCCTCCGCCAGCAATTCGGCCAGGCCGAGGATCGAATGCAGCGGCGTTTTGATTTCGTGGCTGATGTTGGCGATGAAGTTCGTTTTGACCTGGTTGGCCGCCAGCAGCTCGCGGTTTTTCAGAATGATCTTCTGCGCCTGGCGTTCGAGGTGCTCGAACAGTCGCGCGTTGTGCAGCGCGGCGGTGATCAGGTTCGCCGCGAGATCAAAGAGCTTGTCGTCGTGTTCGCCGAACGGCTCGTCGCCCGTGCGGAACACGGCCAGCAAACCGCGCCATGCGCCGACGCGCGCGCAGAGGAAATGCTTGACGAGCCCGGTCGGCGCGACGCGTCCGGGCACGGTGAACTCGTGTCGCAGGGTCGTGACCGGCATCTCCGGCGCTTCGGGCTGCGCGGCCAGCAGGCGGCGGACCTGCGCCGTGATCAGCTCCACCTGCGGCGGGTCCCACTCGAAAGGGATGAACAGCCGCAAATCCTGCTGCGGAATATCCCAGATGGCCATCACGTCGAACGGCAGCAGCGTGGACAAGGTGTAGGGCAGATCGTCGAGCAGCGCCGCCGGATTCTCCACCACCGCGATGCGTCGGCCGAACAGATCGATGCGCGCCAAGGCCGTTTGCAACTGATCGCGCCGCCGCACCAGATCGGCCCACTGCGTCGCGCTTTGCAAAATGACCTGGAGATTCAACTCGGACAACCGCGCCGAGAGCGCGAGAAACACACCGGCCTTGGTCAGCCGTTCGACTTCATCGGCCGGCAGAAAGGCGTCGTAAACGACGAGCGCGACGCGACGTGACCACATGGGAAGCCTGGCGCCCAAAAGCCGACGCGGCGCCAACACGGCCGCGACATCCGCCGACAACGCAATGGGCAACAACTCCGCCGTCGTCACCGCCACGTCCGGCGCGCGCAACAACGCCAACCGAAGGTCCTCGGCGTCAGGCGCCACGGCGAGCAGTTGCTTGGCGATGGTCATGCCATGATCGTAAGAGCCGACGCATTGCCGCGCAAGGCGCGCGAATCAAAAGTGAAAAGTGAAAAATGAAAAATGAAGGTAGGGCAGATTCCCCGAAGACTGAACGATCACGCCCCTTGTGTCGGCTGATGACTCTGTTGGACAATACCCGCGCAACTCAGAGAGACCTACTCAAAAAATATCGACTGGCTTCAGAGGTCGCTAACGTTGGAGGTTGGGCAATGAAAAGGGTTTGGCTTTTGTCGGTGCTGTGCATGAGTCTTGCCTTGGCGTTTCTCGGTTGTTCCGGGTCCGGCTCAAGCGGCAGCGGCGGTTCAGCCGACGACGATTCAGCCGACGACGGCTCCTCGTGGTCGGCGATGGCCAGCGGCACGAAGGCGGGGTTGAACGGCGTTTGGGGAACCTCCCACTCGGACGTGTTCGCCGTGGGTAGTCTGGATAACGGGGGTAGTTGGACAGGCGTGATTCTGCATTACGACGGCTCCGCGTGGTCGGCGATGAACAGCGGCACGTCGAAATTTCTGCAGGCCGTCTGGGGAAGTTCCGCCACGGACGTGTTCGCCGTTGGCGGCGATACGATTCTTCATTACGACGGCTCCTCGTGGTCGGCGATGAAGAGCGGCACGTCGAAATATCTGCGGGCCGTCTGGGGAAGTTCCGCCACGGACGTGTTCGCCGTGGGCGACTCCGGCACGATCCTGCACTACGACGGTTCCTCGTGGTCGGCGATGACAAGCCCGGATAACGATTGTACTTTTATGGGCGTTTGGGGAAGCTCCGCCACGGACGTATTCGCCGTGGACTACTTCTGTCGCGTATATCATTACGACGGTTCCTCGTGGTCGAAGATGAGCGGGACGGCATTGCAATTGTACGCTGTTTGGGGAACCTCCCACTCGGACGTGTTCGCCGTGGGCGACTCCGGCACGATCCTGCATTACGACGGCTCCTCGTGGTCGCCGATGACAAGCCCTAAAACGGATTCGTTGTACGGCCTTTGGGGAAGTGCAGCCACGGACGTGTTCGCCGTGGGGGGATTTGAAACCACAAGAGCCGTTATATTGCACTACGACGGTTCCTCGTGGTCGGCGATGACGAGCGGCACGATGAAGGCGTTGGAAGCTGTTTGGGGAAGCTCGGCTACGGACGTGTTCGCCGTGGGCGTGAACGGTACGATCCTTCATTACGGCGATTAGCCGCGCGTTTCTCGGCGCGACAACAATGAGTACGCGCCGCGCGCCACTTTGTCGCGCTCATCGTGTCGCTCAATTTTTCATTTTTCATTGTCCATTTTTCATTCTTCTTGACACCCTCCGGCCTGCGTGTCACCTTGACCGCGTTGTCCGGTGTCCCCATAGCTCAGGCGGATAGAGCATAGGATCTTATGTCTCAGTTCTTACGTTTCGCCGTCCAGATTGCCACGCTGTCGGAGTTTTGTTGTCACCCTTTTGCCGGCCCAGATCGCCGACAAGATTCCGGCAGGCCATTGGTTGACGACGCTCCCATCTTTCGGTATACGACAAGCATCATTCGGTGAAAGCCAAACAAACTAGATGAAGACCATTGCCGTCTACCTATTGCGCTTCTTTCTTAGCGCCGTTCTCCTTATTGCGCTTTTTGTCGGGCTGCTGAAAGCCGGCCGGGTGATCATTTGGTATTATGAATACCTCATCGCCCTGATGGAGCAAATCGATATCTTTCATAACCTGGTTTACGCTGGTCTCTGCATCACGGTGATTTCCGTTGTGTTCACGGAGAGGCGACGGTTTTTACGCGAACAGAGTCGACGATGGCGACGGGCGTCGCTTGTTTACGTCTTGGTTCTCGTCGGGATATTGCCGATTGTCGCCGTGGCGCTCGCGCGTCCGTCGGCGGTGTTTTCCTGGCAACTGTTCGCCGGCATGACTTATTTTCTTTTGAATATTCTTCTTTTTCAAGTCGGCGTCGTACTCATCACCCGCGATCCGCGGTGGGGAAATCGCGTGCGCCGAGCCGTAGGGCTCGCTGATCTTGTTGCGCCTTTGGTCGTTTGGGCGGCGTACCGCGAGCAAGATCCGCGACGCCTGCGAGGCTTGCAGATTTTGCCCTTGTTGCTGATGGTATCGGTCATGTTTGTGCCGTACGTCGTGTGGCCCATCGCCGATTCCGAGCCAAGGTTCGACCGGGCGTTACGGCGACTTTCTGGCCAATCGTCAGTTGAACGTTATCAACTTGACGTTGACCCGGCGGATGGCGAATTGGTGGCGGCCGACAACGATCATGGCTTGTTAAAAATTTCTCCAACTTCGGGAAAAGAAACCCACGCGGTTACGATCAACCCGTTTCGCGACCAGATTGAGGGGTTCGGTATCGCCCCGAAAGCGCGCGAGATCGCCTTTTTCGATTTCTGCGCCGGAATAATTTGGATCTTTGATGAATCCGATCTGCATGTAAAAAGAACAATAACCTTCGGCGACCATCAGCGTTATCAAGAGCCGAATTACTGCTACGGTTTCCACGGCGAACAGGTTATTCCGGGGCCGTTTCGCGTCCTTTGGGATTCCGCGCGAGGAGTTTTCGTCGCCTTCACGTATTTAGCCCCCGGTTGCCTGATCGGACCGGCCGACCATCCTTCCGCCGCCGACGTCCACATCATTCTCGATCCGACGAGCGGCATCGAATTGCACAACATCGCCGACGCGGCTCTCGACCTCGAGCACCGCCGACTGCACATCATTTACGTGGGACCGGCGCTGGCGGAGTACGACGTGGACCAGCAACGTATCATTCGGGTGCTTGCCTTGCCTTCCGATCCCCAACGAATCGCGCTGGATGCACGGCGCCGACTTCTTTTTATCACCATCCCCATCCTGGGCCAGGTTTGGGTCGTGGACGCCGCAACCTATCGCCGTCTCGCGACGATCAACACGTTTCCCGGGGTGCGGGTAATCACCCTCGACCCGGACAACGATCGCTTCTTTCTCGGCGGATTCTCCCCGCTGTTGGAAGTCCGATCGCTCACCGATTTCTCGCTGCAAAACCGGATTTATGCGCCGCCTTGGATGCGTTGGATAGCCGTCGACGCCAAAAGGGAAAAGGCTTATCTCACCTCGTATTATCGCTTGCCTTCCATTTGCGCCCTCGATCTCGTGCAACTGCGGAATGAAAAGTGGGAAGCGTTCTGGGCCAAGATCGATCCATGCTACCCGTTCTTCCGCATGATCGGCGTTCTGATGCGCCCGCTGATCGTCCTGGTGTCAAAACCGTTGGCACATCTGTTTTCATAGATATTGTTTCGGCGCTCGATTAGAATCTATCTTCCGTAAGGTTCAGTGATGATAGTCCGGCCCAAACCAAGTGTTCGTCGAGTACAAAAAGACGTGATACTTTCCGCAACCGATTGAGAGCGTCGAACAAATCGGCTTGAGGAACAACGCGCAGGAGAAACCGCGGCATTTGAGCACGGTGGCGGCTCCGATGATGGATTCGGAGATTCTCATGCCGAGTTTGCTCACCAGGCAGGTTTATTGTGCAGCCGTCAGCCGATGACGATTCTTCGTGGTCGACGATGACGAGCAGAACGGAGTGGGTGTTGTCCGGGGTTTGGGGAAACTCCTTTTCGGACATATTCGCCGTGGGGGGCGAAGGGAACGATCCTTCATTACGGCGGCTGGCCGCGCGTTTCTCGGCGCGACAATAACGAATACGCGTCGCGCGCCACTTTGTCGCGCTCATCGTGTCGCTCAATTTTTCATTTTTCATTCTCCATTTTTCATTCTTCTTGACACCCTCCGGCCTGCGTGTCACCTTGGCCGCGGTGTCCGGTGTCCCCATAGCTCAGGCGGATAGAGCACAGGATTCCTAATCCTGGGGCCGCAGGTTCAAATCCTGCTGGGGACGTCAACGAAGTCAAAGGCTCGGGCGGTTCGCGGCCCGGGCCGTTGTTTGCCGGGGAGAACGCGTGACGCGGAAGGTTGAAAAAAAGAACGGCCGTGCGACGAGGCGCGGACTGGTGTTATCGGGCGGCGGAGCGCTGGGCGCGTTCCAAGCGGGTGCGCTCAAGGCGATTCGCGAAAACGGCATCGAATTCCAGGTCATTGCGGCGACGTCCATCGGGTTGTTGCACGCACTGGCCTGGAACCGCGAAGACATGGTCCTTTCCCTGGACGATCGCTGGCGCGAAGACGCCGCGCGGATGAACCCGTTCGATTTGAGGCGAGTCCTGCGCCTGAAGAATCCGTTCACTTTTCGCGCGTCGTTGGATGAGCTTTTCGACCGCTACCGCACCACGCAGCCGTCGCCCGACGCGTACGGCCAGACGCCGATCATCGTTTCACTGACCGAGGCGGCCACCGGGCGGAACGTCGCTTTTTCGCTGGCGGCGCCCGATCTGCTACTGAGCGACAAGGAGAACATCTGCAAGGCGTCGACGATTATTCCGCTGCTCGGCGATGACCCGATCGAGATACAAGGCAAGCGATATTACGACGGCGGGTTTTCCAACAATCTGCCGGTCGATTACCTGGAAGAATTGGACCTCGACGAAATCTGGGCGATCGCCGTGACGCCGCCGCGCACGAAAAAACCGTGGCACGGGCCGCTGTGGCGTCGCGCCATCGAGAAGCGCGAGATGTCCGAGAACCCGTGGATGCTGGGCGCGGCAAGTCTCGCCGCCCAGTTCTTCAGCCCGGTCTACACCATCGCGTCCAAGAAGAAGCTGGTGATGATCCGGCCGGACCCAGGCGGCTCATACCGTCTTTCGCGGCTGTATCGCGCGCTGACTTTTTCGCCGAAGGAAATTGACGCGCTGCTGGCGCTCGGCTATCGGCGCGGCCGGCAGGTTTGTCAGGATTATCTTTCTCGTAGTTCGCCGGCGTCGGTTCGTGTGCCATAGTCTTGGCCGCAAGGCCAAGGCTGTGCCAGCGCGAAAACGGACACACAGCTTTGAGCCGGCGGGCTCAAAACTATGGCACATTCCAACAAGATTGATTAAGGACGTCGGGCGCGCCTCATCGATGCTTGATGAACGCGCCTCTTTCGTATTCGTCGAACGCGATCCGCAGTTCCTGGTCGGTATTCATGACGATCGGTCCCCACCAAGCGACCGGCTCGCGAATGGGTTTGCCCGACACCAGCAGAAAACGCAGGCCCGCGGCGCCGGCGGCGATTTGCACCTCGTCGCCATCGCCGAAAATGACCAGGCGCTCGGGGTCGATCACGTTTTCCTGGTCGCCGTCAAAAACCCCGGCGCCTTGAAGCACGTAGGCAAACGCATTGCGCCCCTTCGCAACGGCATGGCGAAAAGTCGTCTCCGGCCCGGCGGTCACGTCGAAGTAGCAAGGGTCGGTGACGATATCGGTCACGGGGCCCTGGGTGTTCCCGATCTTTCCGCAAATCACCTTCACGCGGATCGACGGCGCGACCTGGACTTCCGGAATTTGATTTTGCTTTACGTCGCGGTAGCGCGGCGCCATCATTTTATTGGCGGCGGGCAGATTCGCCCAAAGTTGAAAGCCCCACCACAAGCCGGAAGTTTTCTGGGGCATTTCCTCGTGGATCATGCCGCTGCCGGCCGTCATCCATTGGACGTCGCCCGGCTGGATCATCCCCTTGTTCCCCATGCTGTCGCCGTGAGCGACGCTGCCGTGATGCAGGTAGGTGATGGTCTCGATGCCGCGGTGCGGGCGCCACGGAAACCCGGCGAGATAATCTCGCGGATTGTCGGAATGAAAATCGTCAAGCAGCAAAAACGGATCGAGGTGCGGATCGGCCTGCCCAAACGCGCGTTTCAGATGCACGCCTGCGCCTTCGATGGTGGGTCGGCTGCGCGTCACGCGAAGAACTTTTCGAATCGTCGCCATATTTTTCTTCCTTTCTTCAGCACGCGCCAAATCAACGTCCGGCGCCGAGGGGGTGACGATTTGCCGCTGATCACCGCCGACATAGCCACTCGCCGACCATCTGGTAAGGGTTTTTGCGATGTTCGAGTACGAGAAGAACCGGCGGTCAAAGGAGCACAGCCCGGTTGACTCGTTCCGCACACTGAGCCAGGATTCCGTGGAAAGCACAAAGATGATCATCACCACCGGGTGAGGAGAAAAATCCATGCGTGGCAGATTTCGCCTTTCGGCAGTTGTCGTATTGATGATCTTGGTTGGTTGTCTGCTCACCCCCGGTTGCGGCAAGTCCAAGTCCGGCGCGCCGTCGGAGCTCGGTCCGGGTCCATCCCGGACGAACTCGATCGGCGATCGGATGATTCCGTTTCCCTCCACGTCGTTTTTGATGGGCTCGCCGGAAAACGAAGGCGGCCGCAAAGGAGATGAAGGGCCGCAGCACCGCGTGACCATCCGGCGCAACCTCATGATGGGCTCGACCGAAATCACCCAGGGCCAATGGAAGCGCGTGATGAGCGACGCCCCCAGCCAGTTCAGCAGTTGCGGGGAAAACTGCCCCGTCGAAAACGTGAGTTGGTTCGACGCGATTGATTTCTGCAACAAGTTGTCGGACCTGGAGAAACTGGGGCGCTGCTATACGGTGGAAGGGGAGAAAGTCTCCTGGGATCCGCGCTGCATGGGTTATCGCCTGCCGACCGAAGCCGAGTGGGAATATGCAGCGCGCGCGATGAGCACAACGGCTGTCGCCAGCGGGCCCGTGTATTCCGTCGGTGACCAATGCGCGGAAGACATGAAAGTGAGCTTGATGGGCTGGTATTGTGAGAGCTCGAACAAGCAAACGCACCCGGTCGCGAAACTCCAAGCGAACTTCTGGGGCATGTATGACATGTACGGCAACGTGAGCGAATGGGTGTGGGACTGGTACGCCGAGTATCAGGCGGCGGCGGCGGTTGATCCGCCCGGCCCGGCGTCCGGAGCGAAACGTGTCGTGCGCGGAGGGAATTGGAGCGACCTCCCTCGCGATTGTCGTTCCGCCGCCCGCGCCGCTTTTCCGCCGGGCGACCGGAAAAGCACCGTGGGTTTTCGCGTCATCCGAATGTGGTAGCAAAAAAAGACCGCGAGCCGCGGCTGCGCCGGCCGCGGCCGCTAGTTTTCTTGGCTTGACATCGGCACAGATAAGTATGCACAATTAAAGCCGAAAGCAACGAAGCGCCTAACTTGTGGGAGCACGGAGATGAACAAATCAGACCTCGCGGAAGAGGTGTCGAAGCGCACCGGCGTGGCGCTCAAACGCGCCGCGTTGGCGGTGGACATCATCTTCGACTCGATGTCGGACGAACTGGCCAACGGCCGTCGTATCGAGATTCGCGGCTTCGGCAGCTTCACCAACAAACACTACGACGCGTATGTCGGCCGCAATCCCAAGACCAAGGAATTGATTCAAGTTCCGCCCAAGCGCTTGCCTTACTTCAAAGTGGGCAAGGAACTTCGGCAGCGCATCAACAAGGGCGCATAGGTCGACTCCGGCTGTTTTCGCTTGTCAACCTGCGCCGCCCCACTTATCATTCACCCGTCAAGCAACCGGTAACCCCATCGCTCTTTTCAGCGGATGCGAAATCATTTGAGGCGCGTACATGAAGCTCCATGAATATCAAGCCAAAGAACTTTTTTCCGCCTACGGCGTGCCCGTCCCCCGCGGCAAACTGATCACCAATCCGTGGCAGGCTTACGACGCCGCGGTGGAGATCGGCGGCGAGCGCCTGGTCGTCAAGGCGCAAATTCACGCGGGCGGGCGCGGCAAGGCCGGCGGCGTCAAGCTGGCGCACGGAGCGGAGGAAGCGGCGAAGCTGGCCGAGGAAATGTTCGGCCGCGTGCTGGTCACGCCGCAAACCGGACCGGCCGGCAAAAAGGTCGGCAAGATTCTGCTCACCGAGGCGGTGGACATCGAAAAGGAATACTACCTCGCGATCCTGGTCGATCGCACCGCGAAGAAGCCGGCGATCATGGCCAGCGCCGAAGGCGGCGTGGAAATCGAACAGGTCGCGGCGCGGTCGCCGGAGAAGATCATCCTCGAGCACGGCTCGTTCACCGGCGACCTCCCGCCGTTCACGGCGCGCAAGATCGCCTACGGCCTGGGCTTCACCGGCAAACAAGCCGGCGCCTGCACGAAGATGATTCAAAATCTCTACCGCTTGTTCTTCGAGAAGGATTGTTCGCTGGTCGAGGTCAACCCGCTGGTGCTGACCAAACAGGGCGACCTGCTGGCGGTGGACGCGAAGGCCGCGATCGACGACAACGCGCTGGCCCGCCATCCCGAATTGCGCGGCCTGCGCGACTTCGACGAGGAAGAGCCGCTCGAAATTCTGGCGCGGCGCTACGGCGTCGACTACGTGAAGCTCGACGGGCGCATCGGCTGCATGGTCAACGGCGCGGGCCTGGCGATGGCGACGATGGATTTGATCAAACTCAACGGCGGCGAACCGGCCAACTTCCTCGACATCAAAGGCGGCGCCAACAAGCAGAACGTGATCAACGCCTTCAAGCTGCTGACGGCCGACGAGCGCGTCGAGGCGGTGCTGATCAACATCTTCGGCGGCATCGTGCGCTGCGACATGGTCGCGTCCGGCATCCTCGAAGCGATGAAGGAAATCGCGGTGAAAGCGCCGATTGTCGTGCGCATCGAGGGAACCAACGCCGCGGAGGGGCGTCGTATACTAAAGGAGGCCGACTATCCGTTCATCGTGGCGGACAGCCTGGCCGACGCCGCGCGCAAGGTCGTGGCCGCGTTGCCCGGAGGCAAGCGATGAGCATCTTCGTCGACAAAAACACGAAGGTTCTGGTGCAGGGCATCACCGGCAAGGAAGGCAGCTTCCACACGCGCAACTGCATCGAATACGGCACGAAGATCGTGGCCGGCGTCACGCCGGGCAAGGGCGGGCAGAAGATGGACCAGGTTCCGGTCTTCGACACGGTCGACCAGGCGGTGCGCGCCACGGGCGCCGATGTGCAACTGGTTTTCGTTCCGCCGCCGGCGGTGACCGACGCCATTCTCGAAGCGGCCGACGCGGGCCTGCGTCTGTCGGTCGTCATCACCGACGGCGTGCCGACCATCGACATGCTGAAGGTGCTGCGCGAAATCGAATGCGACGATCTACGCGTGATCGGCCCGAATTGCCCCGGTGTCATCACGCCCGGCGAGGCCAAGGTGGGCATCATGCCCGGCTACATTCACCGGCCCGGCCACGTCGGCGTGATCAGCCGCAGCGGCACGCTGACCTACGAGGTGGTGGCGCAGCTCACGGCGTTGGATATCGGCCAATCGACGTGCCTGGGCATCGGCGGCGACCCGGTGATCGGCACTGATTTTGTGGACTGCCTCGCGGCGTTCGAGAAAGACCCGCAAACCCGCGCCGTGTTGATGATCGGCGAGATCGGCGGCGAGGCCGAGGAACGGGCGGCGGCGTTCGTCAAGGCGAAGATGACCAAGCCGGTCGTGTCGTTCATCGCCGGGCTGTCCGCGCCGCCGGGCAAACGCATGGGGCACGCCGGCGCGATCATCTCGGGCGGCAAAGGCGCCGCGCGGGACAAGCTCGACGCGCTCAAAGCCGCCGGTGTTTATATTGTAGAAGACCCGGCGCGGATCGGCGCAGCCGTGCGCGACGTCCTGACCGCCCGGTAGAAAGGAAGCCCATGTCGCGGCGTGTAATGATCGGCTTGCTGCTGCTGGCGTTGGTGTT
>PMZC01000288.1 GCA_003170555.1 Deltaproteobacteria bacterium | reverse complement strand
GATTCGATTGCGGCGCGCAGTTTTGCTTCCTCCGCCCCGATATCAATCACCGGCGCATATTTGGAGCGGAGTCCGCGCAGACGGACGACGTAAGTTCTCAGCACGATCGCCAACGGAATGCTGGCGATCGCTAGGGCAGCCATAACGGCCAAAACCGAACATGAGAGCGGATCGAGATCTTTCCCGACGTTTGCCGAAGCGGGGGTAGCGGCTCGGGAATTGTCGGGAGNNCCCTCGGGCGCCTCGGCCGCGGCTCTCGCGGCGGCTTCGGTTGTCTCGGCCGCTTCGGCAAATCAGGCCCTTTTGGTGACAAGTCAGGCATCAATCTTCCAATCTTCGGAAAGGCGCCCCCGGAATTGAGTCTGCCACAAAGTCAGTTGGAAGCTCCGGAGAGGCGGTTGTTGGTTATTGGTTTCATAATTATGCAACCCGATCCTTGCTGTCAACAGTCGTTTCCCGCCCCAATTTCGCTTGCAGCATCCACAAGTCGGCCTGGCCTATGATCTTCCGGTATCGTTTCTCGGTTTCGAGGAACGCGGCGGCGTCCCAGCCCAAGACCATGTTGCCCTCGCGCCGCCTTGAAAACGCGTTGCGCCCCGCTCACAATAGGTCGTCTCGTCAACCGGCGATTCAACTAGACGAGGCAAGGGCGGCAATCCTGGATTCCCGCGTGCGCGGGCAATGACGAAAAGGGCGGGCGACTCGGCTACGCCTCCAGTGGTTGAATCGACAAAATGACACACAATGAAAAAAGCAATTTGCCCGTGACCGAAGACGCCATCCAAGACCGGCCGCAAGGCAAGTTCGTCGAGGGGCAGCCCTGGAACGAAGTCGAGCGCGTGATCATCGAGCGGCGCAGCATCCGCCGTTTCAAACGCGAGCCGTTGCCCGACGCCATGATCCGCCGCATTCTCGAAGCAGGCCGTTTCGCTCCGTCGGCGGGCAATTGTCAGCCGTGGAAGTTCATCGTCGTCCGCAGCCCGCAAATCCTGGCCGAAATGGAAAAAGACGCGGTGATGATGGCCAAGTTGTTCATGTGGCTCCTCGACTATACGCGTTCCCGCCTGCGCCGGATTTTTCTAATGCCCTTCACCAAACTGGTCATCCGCCTGCTGCCGAATCAGTTGCACCCGGTTCCGTTCGGGCTGCTCCAACAAATTGCGCGGGACAAGACGCTCGTCTTCCACGGCGCGCCGACGATCATCGCGCTGTTGGAGGATCGCCGCGGCATCTCGTCGCCCGCCACGGACATCGGCATCTGCGGCCAGAATATGGTCTTGGCGGCGCACAGCCTCGGCGCCGGAACATGCTGGTTGGGGCTGATCAAACTGCTGATGTATCTTCCCAAGTGGCGCCGGCTCTTCGGCGTCCGCTATCCGTATCGTCTCAACGACGTGATCGGCGTCGGTTGGCCGGCCGGCGACTACGATGGCGAAGTGCCGCGCGAGGTTCAGTTGGTTCAGTGGTTCGAAGGCGGCATGAAAGAACCGCCGCGCGTGGAACGGCAGGGAGAATAAGATGAATCCGGGAAGCGTCAGTCGGTGGTCGCGCATTCCGAACTACATCGACCCGGCGCAAATGACGACCGGCGTGCTCGAATTCAGCGACGAGAAATGCACCCGGTGCCTGGCCTGTGCAAAGATTTGTCCCGCGCGTTCGATCCTGTTCCGGAAAGAGGGCAAGGAGCGGCCGAAAGAATTGCCTTACCTCGACACCATCGCTCCGGACGTCACGCTCTGCGTCGCGTGCGGCTGCTGTCTGGCCGCGTGCCCCCATCAGGCGATTTCGATCACGCGCGGATTCAACGCCGGCCGCTATTTTCGCCGTTTGTCCCAAGCGGTCGAAATGACCTATCCGCGCCGGTATTGAGCGGTTCACGAACTGAAGTTGCAGACTTCTTGTTTGGCTGCGGAGGCGGAGATGGTGTCACGTCAAGAACTGCACAGCCTGCTGGCCGGCGAACCCGTATTTGAAGATCTGTTTTGCAGCCTGCAGGTGGGGCCGAAATTTCCGACCGGGGCGGTCCGCGAGACGCGGGAAGTGGTCGCCCTGGCCCGTAAATTCAACGCGGAGGTCGTGCGGCCGCGCGCCTTGGATTTAGACCGCAAGATGCACGAGGAGCCGGATTACCTGCCGTGGGATTTCGTGGAAAAGGCCAATGAATGGGGGTTCTATTCGATGTGGCTCCCGCGGCTTTTCGGCTGCCGCGGCGTCAACATGGTTTCCTTGTCGCCCTTTCTGGAAGAGCTTTCCACCTCCTGCCTGGCGATGGCCAACCTGATCGGGGTGCATTACCTCGGGGTCGGCACGTTGAGCGCCACCTGGAACCTGCGGCTGATGAACGAAATCTTCCGCGAAGTCGCCCGGGGCGAAAAGACCGGCCGGCCCTGTCTCATTTCCCTGGCCATCACCGAGCCTTCGGCCGGCACCGATGTCGAGGAGGTCGAGCTGGTCGACCGCGGCAAGGTGACTTGCGTGGCCAAACGTGTCGCGGGCGGGCTGACGATCAACGGTTCGAAGGTTTTCATTTCCAACGGCCATCTTTCGACATGGCATATGGTGATCGCTTACACCGACCTGAAGCGGCCGTCCGAGAGTACGGTCGTGGCGGCGGTCAAGACCGGGGCGAAAGGGTTTTCTTTTGGCCGCCACGAAAAGAAGATGGGCCAGCGGGCGTGCCCGGCCAGCGAACTCTTCTTCGACGACTGCTTTGTCCCCGATGCCTACGTTTGCATTGACCAGGAACGGGAAGTCGGAAGCTCCTTGCGACCAAAGAAAAAGCTGGCGATGCAAATGATCGACTATGTCGTCTCCACTTCGCGCGCGGGGGTCTGCGCGTTCGGCTCCGGCGCGGCCCGCGGGGCGTATCAGGAGGCGCTGCAATTCGCCGCGGAAACGAAAATCGCCGGCAGGCCGTTGATCAACCACGAGTGGGCGCAATGCGTGCTCGCCGAAATGTACAAGAACGCGGCCCTGGGGCGGCTGGCCTTCGCCGAAGCGAATTACGCCAATACGCTCTATGGACTCTTTCGGCTATTGTTGTGGAAGCCCTTCTATTACTGCATGAAGTACATGCCGCGGTTTGTCATCGACCGGGTCGTCTCGCCGTTTCTCAACCTACGACTGGCGACCCGGTTGGCGCGCAAATTCAATTTCGACTGGCAGAAGGAAGACGAGTATCAGCGCACCTCCGGCTGGGCCTCGCTGGCGAAGTTCGTCGGGTCGGACGCGGGCGTCCGAAACTGCCAACTGGCGATGGAACTGATGGGCGCCGCCGGCCTGCGTCAGGACCACCGGGTGGAGAAACATCTTCGCGACACCAAACTGCTCCAGATTTACGAGGGGACGAACCAGTTGAACCGGCTCAATCTGTTCAAATGCCTGATCGCGCGCCAGTTTCCGCAGGCCGAGGTCTTCGAAGCAGGAGAGAAGGAGGGAAAATGATGGCCGCCAACGAGAACGAGAGCTTGCTGCTTGGGGAGACCGTCCGCCTTTTCGCCTCGCGGGAACTTGTCAAGAACCGGGAAACGAACGACGCGTATCCGTTCGCGCCTTTTTGGGACGAGATCGTGGAGAAAGCGTGCGGGCTTGGATTTTTCAACACGCTGCTGCCGGAAGAACTCGGCGGCATGGGCCGGGAAATCACGCCGCTCTGCCAGCTCATCAAAACTCTCAGCGAAACGGATGCCAGTCTGGCCGGCATCATCTTCACCAATTCGCTGGCCCAGGAATTGCTTTTTGTCGCGGGTGGCGAACCAGCATTGCGCGATGCGTTCCACGAACGAGCTTCCGCCCGGCAGGCGCTGATCGCGTGCCCATCGTTCATCAATCCGGGCGAAATCGAACTCGCTGCCGAAGCCCGGCGCGGTGGGGAGGCTTACCGCCTGTATGGCAAGCAGGACTATCTCGTGCTCGGAAACGTGGCTTCGAGGGCGCTGATTCCGGCCGTCATCGCCGGTCAGCCCGGCTATTCCTACTTCCTGGTCGAATTGTCCGGCGCGGGCGTCGCAGCGTCAGCGCCGATTTTCAGCCTGGGCTTACATGCGTGCCCGGCGGTGGACCTGCGGCTCGACGGCATCGAGGGAAGGCTCGTCGGTCTCGAAGGGAAGGGGCAGGAATATTTCACGCAGAGCGCCGACCGGCTGATGGCGGCGCTGGCCGCTCTCGCCGCTGGGATCATGGCCGGTTCGTTGCGCGAGGCGCTCGAATATGCGAGGCAAAGATTTCAGGGCGGGACCGAGATCATCAACTGGCCGGAGGTGCGGATGATCCTGGCCAACATGGCGGTGGAAGTCAAAATCGCCGAGATGGCGGTCACCCAGGCTTGCCAGGAAGCTGACGCCGGCCGAAGCGACTGGCCGCTCGGTTGCCGGGCGGCGGCGATCCACGCCGCGGAACTGGCCGTGCGCGCGACGACCGACGGGATTCAGGTGCTCGGCGGCGTCGGTTACATGAAAGACTTCGGCCAGGAGAAGCGGTATCGCGACGCCCAGCAGGTTCAGGCGTTGCTCGGTCTGGCCCCGTTGAAAAAAATGGACTTCATCGCGTCCATGATTGCGAAAGGATAGGGCGCGCGTGATGGAATTCGCTCGCCGGATTAATATGATCGAGAGTCCGGAATGGTAGAAGACAAGTCGTTCAATCGCACCGATCTGTTGAACACGTTCGGCGGCCTCCCCGACCGGCTGATGAGATCGATTCCGAATTTCGTGCTGGAAAAAAATCGTGGCGCCCGTGAGGAATACCTGGAGCAACTCGCGTTTTATGACATCGAGAAATGGTCTCCCGAAAAACGGCCGTTCCTCAGACTCCCGGATACGCCGCCGCCGTTTCAGATCGGCGCCGGGTCGGTGGACGGCTTCGAGACGATCAAGTATCCGAGCCGATACGAACCAGCCAATCCGGCGCTGGCCGACGAATATCGCCGCCATGCCGCCAATCTCGACTCTTACCTCGCGCTCTGGCGCAGCCGCCCTGACTCGCGGCGCCCGTTGGTTCTGTGCATCCACGGATTCCTGATGGGCCAACCGCGCCGGGCGGAAGCGATGTTCAAGGTCAGGAGTCTGTTGGCGCGGGGGCTAGATGTCGCGCTCTATGTTCAACCCTTTCACTGGAAACGCGCCGGCCGCGATTGGCGTCAATTGTTCATCAATCGTAACGACGCGCCGCTGACCATCGAGACGATCGCGCAAGACATTCACGACCTGCACGCCGCGGTGCTGCTGTTGCGGAATATGGGTTACGAAAAGATCGGCGCGATCGGCGCAAGCCTCGGCGGTTACGCGGCCGCCTTGTACGCCGCGGCCGGGCCGGCGGTCGATTTCATTTTCACCGTCGTACCCGCCATCGACCTTTCCGCTTATCTCCAACCCCGCGCGGGAGGTTTCTCGTTCAAGATCGACGACCTGGTCCGCCGCCATACTCGGCGCGCCCTGGAGGTGGTTTCCCCGCTGACTTATTTCCCGCGCTATGACGTGAACAAGATGGCGTTGGTGATGCACGGCGGGGACAAAATCTGCGATCCGCGTTTCACGCGCCAGTGGGTGGAGCGGTGGAAGATCCCCAATGTCGTCGAGGTGGTCGGCGGTCACTGGCTTTACTTCGATCATCGCGTTCGGGGCAAGACCTGGTACGGCTGGCTGGAAAGGATGGGCTTCACCACGTAGACATGGAATACCGGCAGGCCCAACAAACATTCGAGTACCGGAATTGCCGTCTGGTTTTCACCGACACCGGCAAACCAGATCCTCCTTTATTCTTCCTGCACGGATACGGCAGCTCGATTGTGGAGTGGGATTCTCAGGTCGCCCACTTCGCCACAAAGTTCCGCTGTCTCAATCTCGATCTGCCGGGGCACGGTGAATCGGAAATACCACCCGCCGCAAACGCCACGCTTCAATTTCAGGTCGACGCGGCCGCCGCGTTTCTCGCCTCGCGAAACTGCGCGCCCGTGGCGGCGATCGGACACTCGATGGGCGGACGCATCGCCGGCTGGCTCGCGTTGCGATATCCGCGTCTGATACGCGCGCTCGTTCTGGTCAACGCACCGGCGGATCAGCCGCTGGCTTCCGGCCTCAAACTGCTGACGAAACTCACGCCCACGCCGGTCGCCTCTTTTCTGATGAGACGGAAGCATTTCTTCAGAGGTCTCACGCGCCGCTATTCCTCCGACATGGTGACGACGCCCAACGAGCTGACCCGACGCAAAGCCGAGCATCTTCGGCTCATGCGCCGCCGGACGGATTTTCCCCGGCGGATGGATTTTTTAATTCGGTTGGGTAAAAGCATCCTGGCCGATGACCTGGCCCGCCATCTCGACGAAATCGAGAGCCCGACGCTGATCGTGTGGACGGAGAATGACCATACTTGTCCCGGCGCCTCCGCGAAATTGATCGAGCAGAGAATGCCCCATGCACGGCTGGAAATAATCAAGGACGCCGCCCACAACCCGCATCTTGAACAGTTCGAGCGGTTCAACGAAGTTTTGCTTCAATTCCTTGCTATTACTGAGATGTCGCGTGGAAGCTGATGGCTGTTGAGAAAAAAGATGAAAGAGCCTCATCTGTCGTCTATGTTCTTGGCATTGGCTTCGACGAAAAAACGCCGTTGCCGTTGTTCATCGAGACGTATGTCGCCGACAACAAGGCAACCGCGTGAAAGCGGCTTGGTGACCGCGCCCCCAGTGGCATTCAGAGCAAGACATCGAAACGAATGGTTATCACGCCCTTCATGACAGCCAATGACGAGAACGAATTGCATCTTTTCCGGATGCATATGGCGCCATAAAAACAAATAGATTGACTCCGGCGATCGTGGCCGGCCAATTGGGCGTCCCCGGACTAACAGGGATCAATCGAAGCGGACGTTAGAATGAGCCGGGCCCTTGTCGGACCCGGCTCCCGTTTTCCCGCGCTAACGAGTGTCAATTGCCGGCGAAGCCTTCCGGGAAGACCGCGTACCAGAGCGCGCCCTCGCCGTAGTAGGCGAGGTGGACCAACCCCGTGCCGTCCAGCTTGAGAGTGGGCAAGCCGAGGTATCCCGGCCCGTCGATAACCGTGACTACCCAATCTCCGGACTTGTTCGTGGCGTATTTAACGTCGTTGTAGAAGGTCGAAACATCGCCATAGGCCAGATGAACGTCTCCGTCTGCATCGACCGCGATGGAGGTCACGATGAAGCCATTGGGATTGTTATCGACCGTGGTGGTGACCCACGTTCCGGTTTTGTTGGTGGTGTACATGATGGCGTCGTTGGTGGCGTCATAGTAGGAGATATGCGCGAAATTCGACGAATCGAGAGCCAGCGAAGAGTAGCCGCCGACATCGCCGGTCTGCGCCACCGGCGCGATGGTCCAGGGTGGCGAAGCGTTTTCAATCGCGTAGTAGAGATCCGCAGCGGTCCCGTCGTAGTAGGAAATGTGGCTCAGTTCGGCCGAGTCCAAGGAGATCGAGGTGAAGCCGCCCACCACGTTGGCCGAATCGTCGGCGGTGGTCGCCACCCACGAGCCGGTTTTGTTGGTGGCGTACTTCAGGTTGCCATTGGTTGAATCAAAGTACGAAATGTGCGCATAGCCGCTGCTGTCCACGGCGATCGAAGTATAGCTTCCGACGTTGCCGGCGGAATCGGGCGTTGCCGTGACCCAAGCGCCCGTTTTATTGGTCGCGTATTTTAGGTCTTTGTTGGTGCTGTCGAAGTACGTCACGTGAGCGTAGCCGTCCGCGTCCAAAGCCAGCGACGCGGTGATGCCGACATCGCCCGTCGCCTGGATGAGTTCGTTGGTCCAGCCTCTAGCCGTATTCGTCGCATATCGCAGGTCGTAATTGCCGACATCGAGGAAAGCGATATGTGCAAAGCCGTTCTCGTCGATCCCAAGACCCGGCCCGGCGATGGATTCGCCGTAGTTGCCCGCGGTTTCGACCGCGCTCTTCACCCAGGAGCCGGAGGCGTTGGTCGCGTACTTGAGGCCGCCGTTCGCCCAGTCGAAGTAGCTGATGTACGCTTTGTCGTTCTCGTCCGCGGCGACGGAAGTCCACATGCCGAGTTCCCCGCTCGAGTCGACGGTCACCGGCGAGCCCCAAGCGCCGCCCGAAGGCCGGAAGACGTACTTCAGATCCAAGTTAGCTCCATCGTAGTAACTCAAGTGTTCGTTGCCGTCCGCATCGACGGCCAACGAAGAGTACCAACCCGCGTTCACGGTCGGATCGGGAACGACGCAGTTCCAGCCGGGATTCAGCTCGCAGTAGGCCAAGGTGTTCGTCATTTGGTTGTAATAGCTGACGCGTGGCGCGCCGCTGTTGTTCAACGTCATCGAGATGTAGGCCGGCTGACTGGCGCTGATCGTGCCGTACACCCACGAACCGGTTTTGTTGGTGGCATAGCGTAGCCGGATCGCCGAGGCGTTGAAGTAAGCGATGTGCGCTTTGCCGTCTCCGTCTATAGCCAGGGAGCAATATTCGCCGATATCGTCGGCGCCGCCGTCGTCTAATTGGCTGACCACCCACGAACCGGTGACGTTGGTGGCGAACTTCAGGTTTGTGTTGGTGACGTCGTAGTAGGCGATATACGCATGGTTGTCCGGGTCCAACGCCAGCGAAGCGTACGAGCCCACGTCACCGGCCTGGTCGACCGTCTGCCGCACCCAGGAGCCCGAGGCGTTTGTGGCATAGGCCAGGTTCTCACCGTCGGTGTCCTTGTAGGCAACGTACAATTTCCCGGCGTTGTCGACTTTCATCGACGGCCAGTAGCCGTAGGGCGCGACTTCCTCCACGAAAGCACCTTTCTTCGTGATGGAGTACACCAGCAGTTTGCGGCCATTCACCGCCGCGATGTAGACGTTGCCCGAACCGTCCCGCGCGATGGAGGTTCCTGAATGACCGGGGGCGCCGCCGGCCACCTGTTCAATAACTGGGTATTCCACCGTGTCGTCGTCCGGCGCGGTGTCGTCGTCCGGCGCCGTGTCGTCGTCCGGCGTCGTGTCGTCGTCAATGGTGTCGTCGTCGAGCGTATCGTCGTCAATCGTGTCATCGTCGATCGTATCGTC
>PMZC01000229.1 GCA_003170555.1 Deltaproteobacteria bacterium | reverse complement strand
GAACTCGCGCGCCGCACCGGCGTGCAGATCGTCACCGGCGACACCAAGGTCGTCGAGAAAGGCGTGGCCGACGGCCTGTTCATCAACACCACCGGCCTCGGCACGCGGCTGTTTCACGTCGGGCCCGAACGCATTCGCGAGGGCGACGTCATTTTGATCTCGGGCACGATCGGCGATCACGGCGCGGCGATTCTCAACGTGCGCGAAAAACTCGGTTTCGCCCACACGCTCGCCAGCGACTGCGCCCCGCTGTGGGACGTCGTAGCGGCGGCGCACGACGCGGCCGGCGACGCGCTGCACGCGCTGCGCGATCCGACCCGCGGCGGTCTCGCGGCCACGCTGAACGAATTCGCGCGCGACACCGCGTTGCAGTTCGTGTTGCAGGAAGACGCGCTGCCGATCCGCCATTCCGTTCGCGCGTTTCTCGACGTGCTCGGCCTCGACCCGCTGCCGATCGCGAACGAAGGCAAGTGCCTGTTGTTCGTCGCGCCCCCGAAAGTCGAAGCGGCGCTGGCCGCCGTGCGTAAAATTCCCGAAGGCGTCGACGCCGCGATCATCGGCCGCGTGGAAAAAGCGGTGCGGCGCGGGCGCGTCGTACTCGAAACGAGCATCGGCACGCGGCGCGTGATCGAAATGCCCATCGAAGCCGGCCTGCCGAGGATTTGCTGATGCACGAAGCGGCGATCACGCAGGGCATCATCGACACCGCGCTCGAAGCGATCCGCGAGCACGAGATCACGCAAACCGTGCGCAAGGTCTGCGTGACGGTCGGCGTGAGCCAGGGCCTGATCCCCGATTCGATGCGCTTCTTTTTCGATCTGGTCAAAGGGGACACGCCGCTGGCCGACGCCGAGCTCGACATCACGCTCGTGTCGATGGTCGCGCGCTGCCCCGCGTGCGCCGAGGAATTTCCGCTGGCCAACCCGATCCTGTTGTGCCGCAAGTGCGGCGGGCCGATGGAACTGATCCGCGGCAAAGAACTAATGGTCACCGCAATCGAGGTGGACGAATGAACATCATCACCGTCGACAAAGATCCGCGCAGCGCCGATCAACTCATCGCGGACGAAATTCGCCGCGAGATGCGCGAGCGCAAGATTCTGATGATCAACCTGATCAGCTCGCCCGGCTCGGGCAAGACGACGCTGCTCGAAAAAGCGCTGCCGCCGCTGCAGTCGCGCGTGCGGCTGGCCGTCATCGAGGCCGACAACGCCACGACCAACGACGCCGACCGCCTGCAGGCCATCGGCGCGAAGGTCGAGCCGGTGTGCACCGGCGTGACGAGCTGCCATTTGTCGGCGGTCGCGACGCGCAAGGCCATCGCTGCGTTGGGCGTCGAAGGGCTGGAGTTGCTGGTCGTCGAAAACGTCGGCAACCTGGTCTGCCCGGCCGAGGAAGACATCGGCGAGGATTACAAAATCGCCGTGCTCAGCGTGGCCGAGGGCGAAGACAAGCCGCTGAAGTATCCGCTCTGCTTTCAGGAGGCGAGCCTCGTGCTGCTGAACAAGATCGACGCGGCCGTGGCGCTCGGCGCGGATACCGACCTGATGGAGCGTAACGTGCGCGCCACGAATCCGAAGGTCGAGGTGCTGCGCGTATCGGCCCGCACGGGCGAAGGCGTCGCGGCGTTCGTCGAGTGGGTTGTCCGGCGCGTGCGAGCGAAACAAACCTAGTAGTAAAATAGGGACAGTGGGGCTGCTGCAAAACCCAGGACAAGGCGTGTGTCGTTCTGAGCGTAGCGAAGAATCTATGAAATCCGTGCCGTTTATAGATCCTTCGCTTCGCTCAGGACGACAAAAAGAACCTTTTGCAGCAGCCCCACTGTCCCCTATTGAAAATCACACCATCGGCTCCGGGTGCTCCGCGTTATGGCGGCGGCGCGCGGAAAGCTGCATGCGGAATCCCCAATCCGAACGGATGAACGCATAGAGCGCGATGAGAATGCCGAGCAGCACGCCGGCCGTCAGCCACGGGTTGTACTGCTCGCGCTTGAAAATCTTGCCCTCGCCCACGACGGGAATGGTCGTCGGCATCACCGGCAAACCGAAGCGCCCGGCGAGTTCCTCGATTTTGGTCAGGTGCACGACCGGCACGCCTTCCTCGACGAAGCGATGCATGATCGAGTCGATCTCCGGCCCGCGTTGCGGCGCGCGATAATTGAGGCCCGGCTTGAACTGGCGCTTGCCGATGATCGTGCCGACCGAGGTCGTGCCGCCGCCCACGTTGACGTAGATCTTGATCGGCCGGTCGCCCGCTTGTTCGCGAAAGAGCTTCATGCGTTGGTTGATGCTGTCGGTGTAGCTGCTCGGCTGCAACAGCGGAAGCTGGTCGCCGGCAATCGTGCGCCGGATCAGCGCGATGCCTTCGTCCGACATGCCCAGGCCCTTGTCCTCGATGCCGCCGACCGACGCGGCGATCGAGCGGAACGAGAACAAGCGCCGATCGTAGAGCACCTGCTCCATGTCGATCCACAACAGTTGCGGAACGTTCGCGCCCCACTGCGAGGCGGACCCGCTGGAGATGATGATCGGTTTGAGCTTCAGCGTTTGGATCGCCGCGTAGACGCAGATATTGAGCGCGGGAAACGAGCCGGACAAGCCGACCGCGACCACGTCGCCTTCCTCGCAGCCGACCTTCTTGAAGTAGTTCACCAGCACCGCGGCGAAGTTCGGATTCACCGTGGTCTGCTTGGCGCGCAGCACGCCGGTGTTGCTGGTGACCGAGGTCATCAACTCGCCGATCAATCCGCTCTGCGCGGGATCGGTCTCGGGGTCGATCGCGAGACCGCGCCGGAGCCGTTCGGCTTTGATGACATCGAATGCTTCGCGCGCGAGGCGCGAGGCGTGCAGCTTCTCGAGGTAGTTCGGCTGCTTGACCTTGCGCTGAAACAACTCGACCGCCGCCAGGCCCATCAGCGCCAGCACGGCGACGAGCACCAGCGCGGTCGGCGAAATGCCGCGGGGCCGCCAGTAAATCGCCTTCATAGCTGCAGCTCCGTGCCGAGAAAGAGGATCAGCATCAGGCGCACGACCACCGCCGCGGTCAGCAGCGCGCTGGTCGTTTCGATCACGCCCTGGCGGTCGAACCACAGGGCGATCAGGCCGGGGATGATGTAGCCGATCACGGCGACTTCGCTGTGGCCGGACAGCACGGGCGTCGCGCCGGCGATGCTGCGCACCAGCACGCCGAGCAGATAGCCGATCAGGATCATCAGCACCGTGCGCCGCTTGCCGTAGATGATGATGATCGACGACAGCGCGCGGACGATGGCGAACGTGGCGAGGCCGGCCAGCAGCGTCAGCACCACATCGAGCGGGTGCGACAGGCCCAGCGCGATGTAGCCCGGCACGACCATGCCGCCCGCGGCCAGTCCGAACAACTCGGAGAACAGCAGGCTGACCGCGAGCCCCAAGCCGATGGCCAGCGAAAGCGTTTCGATCATGCGGCCCCCTCGATCACCGCGCGGTTGCGGAAATGCTGCACGACCTCCAGCCCCTGCCCGCCGATGTTGCCCATGCCCATCACCAGCGTCGAACGGCCCGCCAGCGAAATGACCGCTTCGAAAATTTCGTGGGCCGCGTAATCCTCGGCGAAGTAGAGCTTGCGCGCATCGAGCCCGGCGCGCGTCGCGGCGCGCGCGAAGATATACGTGCCGCTGCCCATCAACACGTAGTGATCGGCCGGCGGCCACTTCACGCAGGCCGCGCCCAGCGACAGCGAGCGGTCGGCGCGATCGGCGCGGCAGTTGAACAGCGCGATGCGGTGTTCGGCGTCGGGGAACATCCCGAGCGCGAGGCGCCAGATTTTTTCGGTCGACTCCGGATCGTTCGCCGCGAAGCCGTTCACGAAGTGGATGCGGCGGCCGAAGAAGTCGATCTCGTGCGCGCTCATCACGCCCGGGTCCGGCTGCGCCCGCCACATGCCGCGCAACGCGACGGCGCGCTCCACGCCGAAGTCGGCGCAGACGCGCAACGCCAGCGCGACGTTCTCCGCGTGTTCGATGTAGCCGAAGCCGGCCAGTTCGTCGGGGGTCACCGTGCGCGCCTCGTTTTCGTCCACCACGATCAGCGCGCAATTTCGGTCGCGCGCGGCATCGGCGAACACGGCCAGATGCTTGCGCTCGGCGGTGAACAGCTTGCCGCCGGGCGGAATCACGCCGGCCAGCGCGAGCGCCACGTCTTCCTCGCGCGGACCCATCACGTCGAGATGATCCTCGCGCGCGTTGGTGATCACGGCGTGCGTCGCGCGAATCAGCTTGCGGTCGCTGAGCGCCTGCAACTGCGGCTGCACGGCCATGCACTCGACCACCAGCGCCCGCGTTCCATACGCCAGCGCGGTGCGGACGACGCGCACCTGCTCGATCACGTTCGGCCTGGACGGGCGAAACACCGGATACTCCGAACCGTCGGGCAGAATCATGCGCGGCAGCGTGCCGGTGGTTTTGGCGCAGGTGACGATGCCGCCCGCGCGCAGCCCCGCGGCGATCAGGCGCGTCACGCTGGATTTGCCGCGCGTGCCGTTGACGTGAATGCGAATGGGAATGCGGCGCAGGTTGCGGCGATGGACCAACTCCTGCGCGACGCCCAAGGCCGCCAGCAGCACCACGGCGCCCAGCAAGAGCCAGAACTTTTCCATCGCGCTTTCTTCTCCGCCGACCCGGCTCACCTGACATCTTGGTGAAGTTGTCATCTTAGGCGTGCGTCGGACAAGGTCAAGCATCCGACCGCCGCGCTTGAAGCCCCGCGCGCGAACCGTTAAAACGACGCGGTCCGCACGAACGACCCAAGCAAAGGACATCTCGTGAACGCGCTGACCAAAGCTCGCCTGCTGATCAACATCTTGCGCTGGCGATTGACGTGGGACGTCCGCGACACGGACTATCGCCCGAAAAATCTGAAAAACCCGAAGTTCGTCACCGCGCACGAGGCGGTGAAGATGATTCGCGACGGCGCGACCGTGCTGTCGTCGGGCATGGCGGGCAATTCGCGCTGCTCGATTTTTTTCTGGGCGCTGCGCGAGGTGTTCGAACAGACCGGGCGGCCGCGCGATCTGACCTGGGTCACCGTCGGCGCGCAGGGCAGCCGCGGCATGGTGCCTGGTACGATGGAAGAACTGGCGCTGCCCGGCCTCGTGACGCGTTGGATCGGCGGGCACCTCGAAACGGTGAAGGCGTTTCTCAAACTTGCCGATGACGGCCAATGCGAGTTGCACGCGATGCCGCAAGGCGTCGAGACGTTTCTCTTCGAAGCGCAGGCCAACGGCGGGGATTCGATTCTGACCGACGTCGGCGTCGGCACGGTGCTCGATCCGCGCGTCGGCCGCGGCACGCCGATTTTCGCCAGCGGCGCGAAGACGAACTTCGTGCAGGCGGAGGAAGACCAGCTGCGTTATTGGATGCCGCCGATCGACTATTCGCTTTTCGTCGCGCCCTACGCCGACGCCGAAGGCAATCTCTATATGCAGCACGCCTGCCTCGAAACGGAGGCGTGGGAAGGCAGTCGCGCGGCGCGGCGCAACGGCGGGAAGGCGCTGGCCAGCGTCAGCGCGATCATCGAGAAGGACGAGAAGAACATCTGGATGCCCGCCGAGATGGTCGACGCGATCGTCGTCAATCCGCGCAGCGAACAAACCGGCGGCGTGCCGCAATATCGCTACTGGCCGATGTTCACGCGGGGCGCCGGGGTCGAGGTGAAAGAGGCGGTCGAGGAGTTGAAGTTCGTCAACCGCATTCTCGGCATCACGCCGGTCCGCAGCGCCGCCGATCTGGCCGTCGGGCGACTCGCCGCGTCGCTCTTCGTGCGCGTGGCGCACCAAGGCGCACTGGTGAATATCGGCGTCGGCCTGCCGGAGGAAGTGTGCCGCCTCGTGTACGAAGGTGGGCTGTCCGACGACATTACCTTCTTCACCGAGACCGGCGTGGTCGGCGGCCTGCCGACGCCCGGCATTTTCTTCGGCGCCGCGATCAATCCGAAAAAGATCATCACCTCGACCGCCGTCTTCCACCGCGCGTACGAAAAACTCGACGTCACCGTGCTCGGTTTTTTACAAGTCGATTGCGAGGGCAACGTCAACGTCGCGAAGCGCGGCGAAGGCGCGATCAACTATGTCGGCGCGGGCGGCTTCCCCGACCTCACGCACGTGGCGAAGAACATCATCTTTGTCGGGACGTGGATGGCGAACGCGAAGATGACCATCGTGAACGGCGCGCTGAAGATCGCGGCGCCGGGCAAACCGAAATTCGTCGGGCGCGTCGACGAAATCAACTTCAACGGGCGCAAGGCGCTCGAACGCGGACAGAACGTGCACTACGTCACCAACGTCGGCGTGTTCCGTCTGACCGAACGCGGGATGGAGCTGGTGCAGGTCATGCCCGGCGTCGACATCGAACGCGATATCCTGCGCGGCTGCCCGATGAAGTTCGTGCTGCCGCCCAACGACCGTGTGCCGCTCGTGCCGAACAACATCGTCACCGGACGAGGGTTCCGGCTGCAGTGGAACCAGTGAAAAATGAAAAGTGAAGAGTGAAGAGTTGACGCCGCACTAATCCAGTTGCAGCCAGATCAAATCACTCCGCATTCCGCACTCCGCACTCGATAGCTAGCGCACGATCCAATTCCGCGGCTCGTATTCGAGCAGCGTGTTCATCGTGCGCGGCGAGGTCAGGCCTTCGTCGCGGCCGTCGAAGCGCAGCCAGATGTGCGGCGCCGACTTGGTGAACCACATGTACATCTTCGGCGCGACGACGCCGAGCGCGCCGGCCGGTTTGAGCTGCAGCTTGTAGGTGTCGATCGTCCCGAACGCCGTCGACAGCTTCTCCTCGCCAAGGTGAATGATCAGGCCGGACAGCGCGCTGCCGTCGGTCATGATGATCTGGCCTTTGATCTGATAGCCCTTGCCCCGCTCGAACGGAAAGGCGCGCAGCACGAAATTCAGCGCGTCGCCGGAAATCGCGCCGGGTTCGATCTTGATCGTCTTCGCTTCCTTCTTGCCCGTCGCCGCGTCGACGTAGTTGTAGCGCACGCGATGCGCGGCCCAATCGTAATCGAGCTGCCAGGTCATGCGCTCGGCGCCGGTCGATTTCTTGGTCCAGTTGATCGTGCGCAGTCCGTCGGCGGACAGCTCCATCTGCGACTCTTCCGTCCAGTCGATGCGCGCCGCGCCGGTCTGGCCGTTGTCGCCGGTGAGCTTGTAATCGATGAAGTTGCGTCCGCCGCGTTCGACGCGCTTCGTCTGCCAGCGCATGTTGTAGAGCGGTTTACCGGATTCGATGAACGAGATGCGCTGGACGCCGCTTTCCTGATCCGCGAAGGGCGGATTCGACAATTGTGCGTAAGCCATGCCCAGCATTGAAACAAAAACGACCGCCGCAAGCAACCACCAACGTTTTTTCATGACGCGCCTCGCGGAAATGATCGCGGCGATTATAAAACAAAACGACCGCGTGTTGTCTTTATGTTTCGCGCCCCATAATATGGGCCCGCATGAACAACGTGGCGTTACAACTCCTCGCCTTGCGGCAGAGCTTCGGGCGCCGGCTCGTGCTGGCCGGACTCGATCTCGACCTGCGCGAAGGCGAACTGCTCGCGCTGGTGGGGCCGTCGGGCGGCGGAAAAAGCACGGTGCTGCATTTGATCGCCGGTCTTCTCGCGCCGGACAGCGGCGACATTCGCCTGCTCGGGCGTTCGCTGCTCGGTGTGCGGCCGGGCGAGCGCGACGTGGCGCTGGTGTTTCAGGACGGCGCGCTGTACCCGCATCTCACCGTCGCCGAGAACCTCGCGTTTCCGTTGCGCGCGCGGGGCAAGGAAGGACATCAGGCTGTGCGGCGGATGGCCGAGCGGCTCGATCTGACGCCGGTGCTCGGCCGCTATCCGCACCAGATTTCCGGCGGCGAACGACAACGCACCGCGCTCGGCCGCGCGCTGATTCGCAAGCCGAAACTGTTTTTGCTCGACGAACCGCTGTCCAGCCTCGACCTGCCGCTGCGCGAACGCATGCGCACGCTGATTCGCGAGTTGGTCGCCGAGACCGGCGTGACCACGATCTACGTCACGCACGATCAGGCGGAAGCGATGGCCGTGGGCGACCGCATCGCGGTGTTGCACGACGGCCGCTTCCATCAGGTCGGGACGCCGCGCCAAATCTACGAGCGACCGGCGCACGAATTCGTCGGGCGGTTTTTCGGCCAGCCGCCGATGAACCTGCTGCGCGGCGAACTGCGCGACGGCGTCGTGCTCGGCGCGTGGGGAAAACTTCAGGTCAGTGAGAAAATGCCGGGCGGCGCGGTGCTCTGCGGGTTTCGTCCGGAAGACGCCTTGGTCAACACAAGCGGCGAAGGACTTTCGGGAACGCTCACCCGGTTGGAATATCAAGGGCACGAGGTCATCGCCACTCTGCGGCTCGCCGACGCGGAAGTGCGCCTGCGGTTGGCGAACGACCACGGCCTGTCCGCCGGCATGGCGATCGGCGTGACGGTCTCCGCCGATCAACTGCATATCTTCGACGCCGCGAGCGGAGAACGACGGTGAACGAGCGCGACCGTTTTCCCCTCGCCCACTTGGCGCCGCTGATTTTTCTCGCGCTGCTGCTTTGGGCGTTCCCGCTGGTCTACAGCCTCGCGCTCGCGTTCACCGACGCGAGTCCCGGGCGCGCGGGCGCGTTCGTCGGCGCGGCCAACTTTGCGCGCGTGGTGCGCGATGCGCGATTTTTCAATTCGCTGCGGGTCAGCGTGGCGTTCGCGGCCGGCGCGGTCGTGCTCAACGTCGGATTCGGGCTGCTGCTCGCGCTCGCGTTTCGTCGGCGGCCTCGCGCGCGGCGGACGGCGCAGGTCGCGCTGCTGCTGCCGTGGGTGTTGTCCGAACCGGCGGTGGCGCTGATCTGGCGCGGCCTGCTCGACGAAAACTTCGGCTGGTTCAACATCGTGCTGCAGCGGCTGGGCGCGGCGCCGCTGGCGTGGCGGACCGATCCGCTGCTCGCGCTGTCTTCGCTGTGGCTGGCGTCGCTTTGGCAAGGGCTCGCGTTTTCCGCGCTGCTGCAAATGGCCGGACTGTCCTCGCTGCCCGAGCGCCTGGTGCAAGCCGCGAGACTCGACGGCGCGGGCCGCGGCCTGATCTTCCGCCGCATCGTTTGGGCGCACCAACGGGGCGTCGTGCTGACCAACGCGCTGCTCGTGTTCCTCACCGCGTTCGTTTCTTTCTCGCTGCCGTTCGCACTGACCGGCGGCGGGCCGCTGTTCGCCACCGAGCTCTCGTCGCTCTACGCTTTCCACACGGCGTTCGGCGGGCGATTCGAGCTCGGCTACGCCGCCGCGCAAGGCATGGTGATACTGGCGGCCTGCGTCGCGCTGGCGATCGCGTTGTGGCGGCTGCGCCGGAGAACGACATGAGACGGGCGTCGACTTTGCTCGTCGTCGTGCTCGTCGCCTATGTGTTGCTGNNGCTGCTGCGTCTTTCGCTGACGCCGGAGATCGACATTCACCAGTGGCCGCCGCGATTGCTGCCGGCGACGCTGACCGGCGGTCACTACGCCGACGTTCTCGCCGACGGTCGCTTCTGGCGGCAGATCGGCAACTCGCTGCTGGTGTGCACGCTGGCTACGCTGGTCTCGCTCGCGTGCGGCGCATGGGGCGCATACGGCCTGGCGCGCCATCGCTTTCGCGCGCGCGACGCGCTGCTCGCCGGGCTGCTGCTGCTGCACCTCGTGCCCGGCGTCGCCAACATGGCGGCGGTGTATCGCGTCGCCGACGCCGTGGGCGCGCTGAACAGCCTGTTGTTCGTCGCGCTGCTGAAAACCACCGGCGTCACCGTGGCCGCGTGGATCCTCGTCGCCGCGTTTCGTCGCGTGCCGGCGCATCTCGAATTCGCGGCGGAGCTCGACGGCTGTTCGCGTCGCCAGGCGCTGTGGCGCGTCACCTTGCCGCTGGTCGGACCGGCGCTGCTGACCGCCGGCGTGCTGCTCTTCGTGCAATCGTGGAACACGTTCTTTCTGCCGTTTCTGCTGCTCGACGATCCGCGCAAGATGACGCTGACGGTCGGCCTTTACCGCTACTTCACCGAGCACGGCTTCGAACCCGGTCACGCCGCCGCGTTCATGCTGCTGTCGATCCTGCCGGTGGTCGCGCTCTTTCTCGTCTTTCGCCGACGGCTGTGGAGCGGCTTTGAAATCTAACATCGCCATTTTCGTCTTGGCGATCATCGTGGGTCTCACCGGCTGCGCGCGCCACGAACAGTCATTGACGGGCGGCATTACGATCGCCGTGCCGCAATGGTACGCGCCGGAGAAAGTCGCTTCGCTCGCGCACGTCATCGCGGACTGGAACGCGACGCATCCGCAGGCGGCCGTGAGTTGCAAGGTGCTGCCCGGCAAACGCGATGCGCTATTGCAGAAGATTTTACTCGCGGCGCAGCGCGGCGAACTGGCCGATGCGGTGCTGGTGCGCAACGAATGGCTCGGGCGGTTGGCCGCCGAAGGTTTGATCGATCCCTTGCCCGACGCGTTGGCCGCGACCGTTCGTCGATCCGCCTTGCCGTCATTGCTGCTGGCGATTGGCGACGGCCAACGCATCTGGGCGACGCCGTTTGACGCCGACGCGCTGGTCGTCTGGCTGCGCCGCGATCTGGCCGACGAGCGCGATCCCAAGTGGACTGACCAGCCCTGGAGCTTGGATCGCCTGGCGTCGCTGGCCGCGAAGCTGACCGACCGCACGAATCCGGCGGCGGTGCGATATGGTTTTGCGTTCCAAGGCGCGCGGTCGCCGAACGCCGCCAACGCTTTTCTGCCGTGGTATTTCGGGCGGGGCGGGCGCGCGGTGGACGAGCAAGGCAATCTGACGCTCGATGCCGCGCCGGCCGCCGCCGCGCTTGCCTGGCTGATGTCGCTCGTCAAGTCCGGCGCAGCGCCAAGCGCCGCCGCATCGCTCGAACAAAACGATGTGTTCAACGGCCTCGCCGGGGGCGCCTTCGCAATGACGCTGGGCGGTAGCTGGGAACGCGGAATGCTCGCGAGACAAAGTCATTTCGGCGACCGAATCAAAGCGATGCCGGCGCCGACGGCATCTGAACGGAATACGACAACGCTGCTTGGCGGTTGGTCGTTTGTGCTGTTGAAGAAGCGACACACCGATATCGCCGGCTTTCTGGCGCTGACATTGTCGGGGTTGGTGCAACGAGAAAAACTGAGTCATGACAGCTTGTTACCGGTCACTGTGGCGAGTCTGCAACAGCCGTGGTTTCTGACCTCGCCGGATGGCCCGACGCTTCGCCAAGCCCTCTTGAATGGCGAAAGTCTACCTTTTCACAAAGACTTAGATTTTTATCTAGACACGGTCGCAACAATGATCGCTGAAGTTTCTTTAGGCAAACAAACACCCTCAGAAGCAGCAGGCCTGGCGGCGGAGAACATACGGCAAAAAAAATAATTGTGGACTTGTTTTCAGTACTTGCAAAAAAAATAAAGGAGTATATGATTTCGTTTAACCATTGTAACTTTCTAGTGGTCCAAGGTGAACCAAACCGTATCCGATTAACGGAGGAGGAAAAGTCAATGAAACGGTCTCTGGTAGTTATCATTTTAGCTTGTGTATTGTGTTTGGCGATTGCGGCTCTGGCTGCTGACGTGAAGCCCGTGGTCCTGAAGCTGGACAAAACCCAGCAGAAGGCGATCAAGGGCGCGACCACTGATCCAGTGGACATCACGCTGACCGCCAGCCAGATCGCGAAAGTCAAGAAGACCTGGGCTGCCTTCGCCGGTACGACCGCGAAGGTGACCAAGGCTCACATCTACAACAAAAAGATGGTGGATGTGATGTTCGACGGTACAGTGCTGGCTTCGGTGGTCCACGGCGCCGCGCCGACTCCGCCCCCGCCGCCGCCTGCTCCGCCGGCCGGTCAGTAATTCGTTGATCCAGAAGAGGGGCGCGTCAGGTGGCGCGCCCCTCCTTCGTTTAAACCTCCGCAAGTACTCGGCCTAGCTTGCTTCTTCGATGACGGTCTTGTTTTCCAAAGCTTAGTGAGTATCTTCTTCAAGGCGTCAAAAACCGCAAAGGACCAGAGCGATGGAAATGACGATCACCTTTCCCGGCGGCCAAGCGGTGGATGCGGATTTCAACGGACTGGTGGTGCACACCGACCAGGACGGGACCGCGCCGTCGCCATTTAGTCTTTTTTTGGCCAGCCTGGCAACCTGCGCCGGGTTCTACGTGCTGAGCTTCTGTCAGAAGCGCAAATTGCCGGTCGAGCAATTGAAGCTCGTGCAGAAGAGCACCCGCGATCCGGAAACGCACCGGCTGACCGAGGTGCGCCTCGAAATCGAAGCCGGTCCCGGCATTCCCGAGAAATACCACGAGGCCATGATTCGCGCGGCGGCTCAGTGCGCCGTGAAGCGCGCGCTCGAAAACCCGCCGCAAATCGTGGTGCTGGTCAACGGCAAGGGATGAGAACGCTCCGCTCGGTCGCGCCTATTTAACTAACTCACAACCATCGGCGTCTAAGGTGCAGAAACAAGCCCACCGAATTGGTTCGGACGGGCAAGAGGGCGCGGCCCGTCGTCCCCGCGCCCTCTGTTTTTATTTAAACGGAGCGCGCGCCGGACGAGATCAGTAAGTCAGCTTGATTTCGCCGAAGTAGCTCGTAGGCGGCAGGTCGTTGTCGGTGTCGTGTTCGCGATCCCAATGGTAGCCGAGCCAATTTTCGACGCGCAGGGCCACTTCGACGTGGCGGCCGAGCGTCTTGTAAACGCGCGCGTGGGTGAGCCACATCGGATCGGCGGTGTACCAGCGTCCGCCCATGCCTATGTAGTCGCGCTGCGACTCAT
>PMZC01000131.1 GCA_003170555.1 Deltaproteobacteria bacterium | reverse complement strand
ACGCCAGGCCGATGCGCCCCGCGAGTCGTTCGAGGTCGTGGATCGTCGCCATCGCGTCGGTCAATGCTTCGCGATCGCTGGTCAGGCGCACGCCTTCCGCGACCGCATCGAGGCGTTCTTCGATGGCGTCGACGCGGCAGAGCGGATAGCAAATCCAGCGACGCAGCAGGCGCGCGCCCATCGCCGTGCGCGTCTGATCGAGCACCTCGATCAGCGTGTTCTTGCGGCCGCCGTCGCGCAGATTGGCGGTGAGTTCGAGGTTGCGTTTGGCCGCCTCGTCGAGCACGAGAAACGAATCGGCGCGGTCGATCGACAAGCGCCGCAGATGCGTCAGGTCGCGTTTCTGCGTGAGGCGCAGGTAATACAGCGCCGCGCCGGCCGCGCCTAACGCCGTCTCGAATTGGTGGTCGCTTTCGTCGGCGCGGTAGTTGTCGAACTGCTTGGCCAACTCCTCGCGCGCCGCCGTCGTGTCGAAGGCGCGGTCTTCCAGGTAGTTGATGAAGCGGCCGGGCAGGGCGGCGATCAACCGCGGGACCCGTTCATCGCCTTGCACGGATTGCGGGAAGATCAGCTCGGCCGGTTCCGCGCGCACCATCTCGTCGACCAGCGCGTCGAGACTATCGGTTTGGCCGAGGCGAAACTCGCCGGTCGATAGATCGGTCAGGCAAAAGCCGAAAGTCGACTCGCCCGGGCAAATCGCCATCAGGTAGTTGTTGGCTTTTTCGTCGAGCTCCTCCGCCTCGATGACCACGCCCGGCGTGACGACGCGCGTCACGGCGCGTTTGACGATGCCTTTGGCGAAACGCGGGTCTTCCATCTGGTCGCAGATCGCCACCTTTTGGTTGGCGCGAATCAACTTGGCCAGGTATTGCGTCAGGGCATGATGCGGCACGCCGCACAGCGGAATCGGGCTTTCAGTTCCTTTCGAGCGACTGGTCAGGGCGATGTCGAGGATTTTGCTGGCCCGTTCCGCATCTTCAAAAAACATTTCGTAGAAATCGCCNNAAGAGAAGGATATGGTCCGGGTATTCCTGCTTGATATCGAGGTATTGCCGCAGCATCGGCGTGAGCTTGGCGACGCTCATACAAAATCCCGGATGAAAGGGAACACCTATCCGCCGCGTACCATAGCAAAATCACCGCGGCGCTTCAATGCGCGAATGCAAGATTTGGTATGTTTTTCGGCCCGGACAACAATAGATAGTAGATTTCTACGCTTTGGCGAAAAAGACGAGATAAGCCAAGTACGTGCTGTAAATATCGTCCTTGTGCGCCAACTCGAACGGGCTGTGCATCGACAACAGGGCCGTGCCGGCATCGAGCACGTCGGCGCCGTGTCGCGCGAAGAGATACGCGACCGTGCCGCCGCCGCCTTCGTCCACTTTGCCCAACTCGCCGGTTTGCCAGGGCGCCTTGTTTGCGGTGAGCAGGTTACGGATTTCGCCGACGAACTCGGCATTCGCGTCGCTCGCGCCATACTTGCCGCGGCTGCCGGTGAACTTGGTCAGACAGATGCCGCGCCCGACAAAAGCCGCGTTCTTTTTGTCGTGGACGTCCTGCCAATCCGGATCGACCGCGGCGTTCACGTCGGCGGAAAGGACTTTGGTGCGGGCCAGCGCACGGCGAATGGCGCGCTCGGACGTCTTGCCTTCGCGAGCCAGCAACTCGCCGAGAAAATCGAGCAGAAAACGTCCTTCGGCGCCGGTGTTGCCGGCCGAGCCGATTTCCTCTTTGTCCATGAAGAAGCAAACGGCCGGACGCTTGGGTTGCTTGCCCAGATCGAGCAGCGCGCGCAAACCGGTGTAAGCGCAGACGCGATCATCCTGGCCGTAACCGCCGACGAACGCGCCGTCGATGCCGACGTTGCGCGCCGGTCCGGCGGGCACGACTTCCAGTTCGGCGCTGACGAAATCGTCTTCCACCAGACCGTACTTCTCGTTCAGCAGACGCAGGACGTTGAGCTTGATGCGGTCTTTGCCGTCGTCCTTCGCGCCGATCGGCCAGCCGCCGATGACCACGTTGAGCTTCTCGCCCGGAATCGCGTCGGCCATTTTTTTCTCCGCCTGGGCCTTCGCGGCGAGGTGCGGCAGCAGATCAAGCACGGTGAAGCAGGGGTCTTGCAAATCGTCGCCGATCGCGATGTCCACCTGGGCGCCGTCCTTCCGCACGACCACGCCGTAGATGGCCAACGGCCGCGCCACCCACTGATGCTTGCGGATGCCGCCGTAGTAGTGCGTTTTCAACAGGCCGACGCCGACTTCTTCGTAAAGCGGATTCTGCTTCAGGTCGAGGCGCGGCGAGTCGACGTGACTGACCACGAGGTTGACGCCGTCTTCCACGGACGCGCGGCCCAGCCACGCGAGGCCGAGCGACTTGCCCCGATAGTTGATGAAGACTTTTTCGCCGGTCGCGGCCGAGGCGAGGTCGACAAACCCAGCCTGCGTCGCCAGCCGTTCGATCTCCCGCACCGCCCGCCGCTCGGTCTTGGCGGCGTCGAGGAACGCGCGGTAGGTGTCGCAGAACGGTTCGATTTTGTTTCGCGTGGCCACGGTAAACAGATCGTGCGCCAGCGTCGCTTCCCGCGCGAGATTTTTCTTCGCCTGTTCGTATGCTTTACTTTTAGGCATGGGTCCCTCCCGGTAAGCAATTATTTTTGAATCGGCGAAAGACTAGCCCAATCCGCTAGCGTTTTCCAGCCGTGCGGCCCAGCAGCGAACGCCAGAGCGGAAAGCGGCCCGCTTCCTCCAGCGCCTGTCGGATTTGCGGCAGCGCTTCCTTGGCCGTTTCCTCGCCCACTTCGATGATGCGCTCGGCCGCGGTGAAATCGGCCCAATGAATGGCGCCGACCGGCGGGGTGATGACCACCTCGGCCTCGGCCACCTGCAGCGCGATCAGCGTCTGCTTGGTGATTTCCTGGGTGCGGAAATAAATCTCGAGCCCCCGCCGCATTTCCGGCGGCCGCAGCATTTCGTGGCTCACGTTGACCGCGATGACGACGTCGGCGCCCATGTCGCGCGCCACGCTGACCGGCACCATGTTGACCACGCCGCCGTCGATGCACTCGCAATCGCCGACCTTGATCGGCGGAAAGGCGCCGGCCACCGCGCTCGAAGCCGCCACCGCGTCGATGATCGGACCGCGCGAAAACACGATCTGCCGCGAGTTCATCAGGTCGCACGCGATGATGCACAGCGGAATCTGCAGGCCGCGGATATCGCGATCGTCGACGAAATTGCGCATCAGGTCGAACAGGTCCTCGCGGTCGAGGAAGCTGGCGCGCGCGACCGAACTGCCGATGATCAGCCCGCGGCGAACGACGTTGCTCACCGATTCGAAAAAGCCGACGTCCTCTTCGCTGCGTTTCAGATAGTGGATTTTCGACTCGGTGAACTGCGGGTCGGTGAAGAAGCGGTTCATGCGTTCGATGATTTTCTCGACGCGCGGCGTGGCGCAGTACATCGCGCCGATCAACGCACCCATGCTGGTGCCGGCGACCAAGTCAATCGGCACGGCGTTGCGTTCGAGCACGCGCAGCACGCCCAGGTGCGCCAGGCCGCGCGCCGCGCCGCCGCCCAGGGCCAGGCCGACTTTGAAGCGCCGCTTCATGCTAGGGGTTGACCTCCGGCATCGGCACCTGCCACGTCTGCGAATTGATGTTGGTCCAGCTCGTCACCTTCCACTCGCCGCCTCGCTGATCCAATTGCAGCGTGATGTCGCGAAACGTATACGCCTCCCGGTCGGGCGCTTTGTCGCCTCCGAGTGACTCCGCTCGCGTGGCCTCGCCGTTGACGGTGAATTTCGCCGTCGCGCGGCCGTTCTTGATTTCGATTTGCAGATCGAGAAAACGCAGCTTGATGTCCTTCCACTCGCCGAAGCTGACGCGGATCACCGGCAGCCATTGCTCCTTGGTGAAACCGAAGGGGTCGCGAAAGTCGTCCGCGATCAGCGCTTCGATGGCCGCCATGTCCTGCGCTTCCACCGCGTCGCGCGCGCCATAGACCGCCCGTTTCACCTGGGCTTTGGGCGACAGATAGCAGCTATACAGCGTGACCGCGGCGATCACGCCCAGCACGGCATAGAAAATGAGTCGGCCGTGTTTCATCACGTTAGTGGCACCCGACGCAAGTTGAGCTGCTGCAGCCGGAGCAGCTTTTCGCCGACGATTTGACGACCGAACCGTCGGCGCTGGTCGAACGAAAGGCGAAGCCGGACATCAGCTTGTCCAGTTCAACGGATTGACAATAAGGGCAAGGCGGTTGCACGCCGCCGAAAACAAGCTTCTCGAACGTTTTGTCGCAGACCCGGCAGCGGTATTCGTAAATCGGCA
>PMZC01000147.1:2663-12470 GCA_003170555.1 Deltaproteobacteria bacterium | reverse complement strand
GTACGAGGCGTCGACAAACGAATCGGCCACATCCAGCGACGGCATGTTCGCCTTGGCCAGCAGGTCGAACATGAACGAGGTCGCGTTCTCCCGCCGAGAGAACGTCCGCCAGCCCATCTGACCGCCATGAAAATGCTGCCGGACGCCGCGTTCGAACATCGCGCTCGACACGCGCGGAATGACGAGGGCCTTCGCGCCGTTCTGCCGGCATAGGTCGCGCAGCTCGAGCAGATCATCCCACACCACCGGCCGCACTTTTTCTTCCGACAGCGTGTTGAGCTTCCCGCCGAAATATTGATTGACGACCTCCTCGAAACGCGGCGGGCGCAACCAGCGGCGGATCAGCCGGTACATCGCGAGATGGGCCAGGCCGCGGCGCACCGGCTCCGGCGAAAAACGGCCGCGGCGAGTCGCCTCCAGTACGAAATGGTCGGCGCGAAAACTGGGGCCGGTGTAGAGGATGATGAGATCGGGTTTGTACAACGGCAGCAGCTTGCGGCGGATGAGTTTGATCTGCGGCCAAATCCACGTGCCCGGCACGCCCGCGTTGAGCACTTCGGCCGCGACGCCGCGCCGGCGCAACTCCTTTTCCAGCAGATAGGCGTATGTCTGGTCGGCGTGGACGTTGGAGCCGAAGGTCGTCGAATCGCCCGCGCAAATGATGCGGTACACGCCCGGCGCGCGGACCGGCGCGAGGTCATGTCCGCGAAATCCGTGCGCGTTGAGCGTCTCTTGTATTTTCCCTTCGTAGTACAGACTGACCGGCCGCATTTCGTACTGCGGATCGTAGACATCGGTGTAGATTTTCTCGGCCGGCAATTGCCACCAGCCCGTCACGCGCAGGACGACCTCGACCAGGCCGAGGATGCTCATCGTGGCCAGCAAGGCAAAAAAAACGCGGCGACCATATCGGGCCCAGAAGCGGCGCATGACGTTGACTCCGTGGCGTCACAATAGCGGGGGCCGGCTTACGGCGCAATGACGAATGGCAGTGCGCCATTACGGCGCGATGTGTGTAATGAATGCCGCCAATTCGCCGGCCAATCGCGCATGTCCTTTCGCGTTGAGATGGCCTCCGCTCTTCTGCTTGTACTCACGGCGGTAATTCGCCAGAACGAAACGAAACCGCTCGTGATGTTGTCTCAAGAGTCGCGCCGCCTGTTCTTCGGTCACGCTTGGCGGATAGTTGTTGAACACCAAGATCAGCGGGAGTTCGTGATCGTCCGAAAACTCCAGGACGCGTTGCAGCGCGCGCAGCGAGTTGCGCGAGGGGTCCGCGCGCATGATTCCGCGCGCGAGCTGCGTCACCAGAAAGACGATCTGCCCCGACCTGGTGCGCAGCGGAAACGGCAAATTAAAAAGATCGCGGACGGGCATTTCCGGGTCGTCGTCGTTGGCGTTGATTTGAAAGACCGCTATCGCCGGATGAAACAGGGCGTACGTTTCTTCGAGAAAAAGACCGGATTGATAGGCGGTATACCCGGCCACCCCGAAGTTCACGATCGACGCCCGCGAACCCAACAAACGTCCCAACACCGCCGGGAACGTTTCTTCCCACGGCACGCCCTGGCCGAAGGTGAACGAGTCGCCGTGGCACACGATCAACGGCCTGCGAAAGTCGCTCACGGCATCGATCGACGACACCCGCTCGCCGCATTCGCCGGTGAAATAATTTATCACTCGTCCATCGTGAAGCAGTCGCGAGTAGTCGATTGAATTGGCGTTCGGGCAATTCCGGTAACCGAGCGTGTCGTCGGGAACCCACATCGTCCGGTAGTTGGGCAGAATGAGTAGAATGCTGTAGTCGATCAGGACGAGAACGACGACCGCCGCCGCAAATATCGTCCAACGGCGGTATTTCGCCAAGATGACGCCCCGGCGACTTTTGCTTCGACGAACTGGCCTCTTCTTCACCATTCAATCCGCGTCTGAGTCAACGAGACGGCGCGCCGTGTCTACACGCCACACTAGTCCAGGCGGCCGAGGGGATCAATCACTTGCGCGGCCACATCGTTCGCCTTGCCGCCCAAGGGGAAGCTTGTTATACATGACCCAAGGACCTCAACGATTGCCGGAAGCAGCATGGCGGATGAAGCGCGAACTCTTTTCGTAATCCCGGCGTACAACGAAGGCGCCAACATCGGGCCCGTTCTGGAGGACCTGTTGCGCGCGGCGCCGCCGGCGCAGGTGCTCGTGGTGAACGACGGCAGCGAAGACGACACGCTCGAGATCGCGCGGCGCTATCCGGTGCACACCATCGACTTCCCGTTCAACCTCGGCGTCGCCAGCGCGCTGCACATGGGTTTTCGTTACGCGCTGGAGCGGGGTTTCACGCAGGTCGTACAGTTCGACGGCGACGGCCAGCACATTCCCGCGGAGGCGGCCAAGGTGCTCGCGCCCGTGCTCGCCGGGTCCTTCGATATCGCGGTGGGCTGCCGCATCGAACACCCGGAAGCCACGTCGTCTTTTGCTCGCCAGTTCGGCGGCCGGATACTTTCGCTGTTGCTGTTGCTGCTCACCGGCCGCGCCTATCGCGATCCGACTTCGGGTTTTCGCGCCTATTCGCTTGCGGCGATCCGCCGGTTCGCGCGCGATTTCCCCGACGAGTATCCGGAAGTCGAGTCGCTCGTGCTGGCCCGCAAGTTCGGCCTGCGCGTGACGGAGACGCCCGTGCAGATGCGGCCGCGCCGCGCGGGGAAGTCGTCGATTTCGCTGTTCGGCTCGGTCTACTATATGGTGAAGGTGTGCCTGGCTTCGTTGGTCATCATGCTGCGGAGATACTGAGCATGGCGTGGAGCGGACATTGAGAGAGCATCTGGTCACCAGCGATCTGATCATGCGGCAGCGGATCGTCGCGGTGGTCTTTATCACCCTCATCATTCTGGTGACCATCGAATTCATTCGCCGCCGTACGCTGAAAGAACGCTATGCGATTCTCTGGCTCACCGCGGGCGTGGTGCTGATTCCGCTGGTGCTGTGGCCCGGCTTTTTGCTGTGGGTGTCCGGGCTGCTCGGCATCGCCTATCCGCCGTTCACCATTCTGCTGACCGGCACCGTCTTCGTCGTCGTCATCATCTTCCATTACTCCGTCGCGATCACCAAAAGCCGCCGCCACGAAGCCAAGCTGGCGATGCGCATCGTCGAGCTCGAACAACGCGTGGACGAGCTGCAACGCAAAAGCGATGCGTCTTCAGCGACCGAGCCGGATGACCGTGCCTCCCCCTGACGCCAACGCGGCGCCGCGCGTCTGCCTGATCGTGGTCGCGTACAACTCGGCGGCGGTGATCGGCGACCTGCTGCACAGCCTGCGCGAAGACGAACCGGCCGGCTACGTTCGCGACGTCGTGGTCGTCGACAACGCTTCGAGCGACGAAACCGTGCGCGTCGTCGAAAAAGAATTTCCCGCGGCGCTGGTCATCCGCAATGCGCGCAACGTCGGCTTCGGCGCCGCGAACAACATCGGGGCCGCGACCGAACCGGGACGACGCGCCGACTACCTGGCCTTCGTCAATCCCGATGTCGTGGTCACGCGCGGCTGGCTGACGCCCTTGCTCGAAGCGTTGCAGCAGCGGCCGGAACTCGCGTCGGTGCAGCCGTTGATTCTGGAAGGCGCGAACGGAAACCGCATCAACAGCGGCGGCAACCGTTTGCACTATCTCGGCTACGGCTCAGTCGGCGAATACGGGCAGGCGGCGCCGCCGGCGTCCGGCGTGGTTCGCGAATGCGCCTACAGCAGCGGCTGCGCGTGCGTCTTTCGCGCGGCGGACTTTCGCGCGGNNGTCGGCGGTTTCGACGAGCGGTTTTTCTTGTACGTCGAGGATCAAGACCTCGGCTGGCGGCTGCGCCTCGCGGGCCGGCGTCACGCGGCCGTGTGGGATTCCGTCGTCCGCCATCACTACGAATTCGACAAGAGTCCGCAGAAATTTTTCTACCTCGAACGCAACCGTTGGGTTTTCATGCTCGCGCATTTTTCCTGGCGGACGTTGTTGCTGTTCGGTCCCGCGGCGCTGCTGACCGAACTGGCTTCGTGGGCTTTCTTTATTTTGTCGGGTCGCGCGCGCTGGAAAATCCGCGCGGAAATCGATTTTCTGCGACCGGCCAACTTGCGCTGGGTGTGGGCCAAACGCCACGCGTCGCAACTGACGCGCCGCCGTTCGGATCGCGATTTGCTCGACCAACTCGACGCGCGTCTCGATTTCGCGGTGCTGCATTCGCGCGCCGTGCGCTACGTGCTGAATCCTTTCCTGGCTCTATATTGGAAAACGGTGCGCTGGCTGTTGTAAGTTTCGCTACTCGTCGCCGGGGCGGCCGAAAGTGCGACGCCGCTTCGCCGGAGGCCCGATGAACGCGCAGCAAGTTTTCTACGACAACTATGCGCGGAAACAACTGAGCGAATACGTCCACGGCAATCCACGCACGGAAGCCGCGATCGCGTTCGCGGTGCGGAACATCCCGCCGGACGCGCGGCGCATTCTCGACCTCGGCTGCGGTATCGGCNNGTATCGGCTGGTCGACGTGGTCCCTGCATCGAAATTTCCCCGACGCGCGGCTCATCGGCGTCGATCTCAGCCCCAAGTTGTGCGAGACCGCGCGCCTGCTCTTCGCCGAGAACGGCCTCGAATTCCGGCCGGCGGACATCACGCGCACCGATGCGCTGACCGCCCTCGGCCCTTTCGACTGCCTGGTCATGATCGACGTTTACGAACACATCGCCGCGGCCGAACGCACGGCGCTGCATCAGCGGCTAAGTGAGCTGCTGACGCCGAACGGCCGGCTCATTCTCTCGTTCCCCAGCGAGTTTCTCCAACGGCGGTTGATGGACGAACAGCCGGAGGAACTGCAGCCGATCGACGAAATCGTCACCTTTGCCGACATCGAGCGGCTCGCGCGCGACCTGAGAGCGCAAGTCGCGCACCTGGCCTACGTCGACATTCATGCGCCGCGAGACTACGCGCACGCCTGCCTCGCGCGCGCACAATCGGGCGCGTCCGCCGGGCCGATCGCGCCGCGGCCGGTCGTCCCCGATGGCCGGGAAGCGCGCGGCCGTCGCGTTGTTGAGCGATTGCACAAACGCGTCGCGAGTCACGAAATCATGCTGCCGGCCGAGCCCGGCCCGCCGGTGTGCGTCATCGCCGAAAACGTTTGGGCCTACAGCGCGACGTTTCTGCGCGACCACGTCGAACGTTTGCCCACCACGGTCCGTTATCTGGGTGGAAATCTCCTGCAAAAAAACTTCCCGGCCGTCACCGACGAAGGCCGCGCGCTGGCGCCGCCGTGGCGGCAGGCGTTGGACTGGGCCGCGATGCGTTGGCGCGGGCAGCCGCGCATCCGCTTCAGCCGGCGTTCGTTGATCCACTTTCTGCACGCGAACCGGATCGCGGTGGTGCTGGCCGAATTCGGCCCGACGGGCGTCGCGGTCATGGAGGCGTGCGCGCGCGCGTCGCTGCCGCTGGTCGTGCATTTTCACAGCTACGATGCGTATGCGCGCGGCATCCTCAAGTGGCACGGGGCCGACTACCGCGAACTGTGGCGAAAAGCACAGGGCCTCGTCGTCGTCTCGCAACACATGGCGAATCAACTCGCGTCGCTGGGCGCGCCGCAAGAGAAGATCGCGTGCATACCGTGCGGCGTGGACGTGTCGGCGTTCACCCCGGGCGATCCCGCCGCCGCGCCGTTGTTTCTCACGGTGGGTCGCTTCGTCGAAAAAAAAGGACCGCACCTGGCGATTGCCGCGTTCAAACAGGTGCACGATGCCTGCCCCGAAGCGCGGCTGGTGATGGTCGGCGACGGCCCGCTGCTCGAGGCCGCCCGTCACCTCGTGCGGGGCTGGCGCCTGACGGACGCCGTCGACCTGCGTCGCCCGCTGGCGCCCGGCTCGATCGCCGAACTGATGCGGTCGGCGCGCGCACTCGTCCAGCATTCGTTGACCAACAGCGACGGCGAAGCCGAAGGTATGCCGATGTGTGTGATCGAGGCCGGCGCGGCCGGTCTGCCGGTGATCGGCACGCGGCACGGCGGCATTCCGGACGTGGTGTTCGACGGCGAAACCGGCCTATTGGTTGACGAGTATGACGTCGACGCCACCGCCGCCGCCATGTTGCGCCTGATCCGCGAGCCGCAATTCGCCGCCGCGCTGGGTCATGCGGCGCGCGAACGGGTCGTGGCGAACTTTTCGCTCGACCAAAGCATCCCGAAATTGTGGCAGGTGCTTCAGACGGCGATCAGAGATTTCCGCCCTTCGTGATTACGGCGCCTGAGCCTCGGCGCACTACAATGAGATGGTGCGGCGCGTCACACCACGTCGGCGAACTCCCATTCCCAGCGACGGAAGTAGTACGCGCCTCCGACGAGCAGCGCCAGGCTCATCGCGATCGAGATGACCATCATGGGGATCGAAGGGAACGGCTTGTCGGCCAACGCCCACCGGAAACCTTCCACCACCGCGACCATCGGATTCAGGCCGTATAAAAAGCGCACGCTCGCGGGCACCATGCTGGCGGGGTAAACCACCGGCGTCAAAAACAACCAAATCTGAATCAGGAACGGCACGGCGTATTGCACGTCGCGATAGCGGATGTTGATCGTGGACAGCCACAGCGACACGCCCAACGCCGTGCACAGCGCGAGCAAGGTGAAAGGGACCAGCCAGATCACGCGGCCGCTGGGATACACGCCGTACCACAGCAGAATCACCGCGAGGAAACACATGCTGATCAACAAGTCGATCAGACCGGCGAGGCACGCGCTGGCCGGCAGCAGGAGACGCGGAAAATAAATTTTCGAAACAAGATGCGCGTTGGTCACCAGCGAAGTGCTGGCGCTCGCCAGGGCGCCGGCGAAGTAGGTCCACGGCAAAAGGCCGATGAAGGAAAAAACCGGATACGGCAATCCCTCGGAGGGAATCTTGGCCAGGCGGCCGAAGAAGAGCGTGAACACCACCATCGTCACGAACGGCTGCAAAACGGCCCAGGCCACGCCGATGTAAGTCTGCTTGTATTTCACTTTGACGTCGCGCCACACGAGGAAGAACAGCAGCTCGCGATAGGCGAGCAGATCGCGGACACCCAACGACGACCAGCCCGACGGCGCTTTGACGACGGTGACGGTGTCGGCGGCGGCTGGTCCGGCGGCGGTCATAAGCACTCCTTCGCCGATTGATCCATCCAAACGGCGCGCCGCAGCTTCCATTCGCCGTTCTCGAACTTCCACAGGTGCGGCGAGCGCCCCCGATTCACGCACTCCCAAAAACGCTCGTCGCTGATGCCGAGGTATTCGAGAATCTCGGTGTGATACTTATGCGGGAATTCGTGGTCGTACCGCTTGACGAGCGCCACGCCTTCGTCGCGCGTGATCTTGCGGTTGCGAATTTCCTGCGCGGCGTCATAAGTCGCACGGCCGATGCCGAACTTGATGAACGTGGTGTAGTAATGCAGCGGGTCGATGCGGTCGTCGATCGAACTGTATTTCGAATACGACCCCTCGGTGCGCTCCTCGTTCGTCGAAAAACCGGTGTGCTCGACCGCGTAGTAGAAACATTCCTGCGGGTCCCACTTCAGGTAATACCCCAGGTAGTGGACGACGGTCCCGACTTCGCGAAGCCGCGCGCGGTCGGCCGGCAGATATGGTTGTAGATCGTTCGGCGTGACGTCGTAGTCTTTCACCAGTACGTCGCCGGGCACGCCGCCGAGAATGACCTTGCGGTAATCGCCGTCGGCTTCGAAGAACTTCGGGGCCATCGTCGGGCGAAAATTTTCCTCGATGTTGTTGCCGTACTCGGCCTGGTTTTCGCCGTAGAAGATGAGCGGGATGCCATTGAGCGCGGAAAATTTCGGGGCGATATTCCGCTGCCCGATGATGAACGGTTGAAACGGATGCAGCAGGTTCTCGAAGGCCAACCGCGTGACGAGCCGGTGCACGCGGCCGTTCGGCGTAAACAGGATGTTGTCGAGACCCGCGTGAATCCACTTTTGAAAATTGCGCCAACCGACGTCGGTGTAGATGTGCGGCGCCCAGGTCACCGTCAGCGGGTGCATGCCAAAACGATTCTTGAGCACGTGCGCGGTGAAGGTGCTGTCCTTGCCGCCGCTGCCGGGCACGATGCAATCGTAATTCCCGGCTTTGCTGCGGTACTGATTACAAAGCGCGTGGAGTTCGGCTTCGCGCTGTTTCCAGTCGATGCCGGTTTCCTTGATCTCCGCGTAGCGGCAGGCCGCGCAAACGCCTTCCTCGTCGAAGGCGATCGTTTCTTTATTTTGCTCCGTCGTGTTCTTGAATTCGACCGTCGAAGATGGGCGCTGATTCGAAATGACGCACCGTTTGCAGAAACGAACCTCGCGCGGAAGCCCGTAATACGCCTGCAGCAATTCCTCAGCCATCGAACCCTTCTCGCCTCTCGCGAGTGAGTCGCTGCGCGAGGGCACGGTAAATCGTCAGCCCGTTGCGGCCGCTGCGCTCGGGATGGAACTGGAACGCGGTGATATTGCCGCGGCGCAAACCGGAACAAAATTGTATGTTACCATAATTCGAAATCGACAAAACGTCATCCGGGTTCGCGGGACGGGCGACGTAAGAATGCACGAAGTACATGTGCCCGCCGTCGGGAAGGTCGGCGAGCAGCGTGTTCGACCAGGGGTCAATCGTTTTCGCCGACGCGTCGCCCGCCGCCGGGCGATGGATACGATTCCAACCCACCTGTGGAATCTTCAGCCGCGCTCCACTCTCGTCGTGCGGATCGTCAAAGCGAACCACTCGGCCGGGAATGATGTCGAGGCCGCGATGGCTGCCGAACTCTTCGCTCTCCGACATGAGCAATTGCAGGCCGAGGCAGACACCGACAAACGGCCGTTCGCCGTCGGCGACGTCTTGCAGCACCGCCACGAGATCAAGTCGCGCCAGCGCTTGCATCGCGTCGCCGAAAGCGCCGACCCCCGGCAGAATCACGGCCGCGGCGTCGAGAATTTCGCGCCGGTCCGACGTGATGCGCGACGCGAGCCCCACCGCCACGCACGCGTTCTGCACGCTGCGCAGATTGCCCAGCCCGTAGTCCACAATGGCGGCGTAAGTTTCGACCGGCGGCTTCATCACGCTTTGCCCCACGAACCGGGTTGGCAGTCGATGCCCCTGCCGGCCAGAACTTTTTTGAGCTCCTCGATGCTGGTCGGCGCAACCTTGCTGAAGCGATGCCGCGTCGGCGCCGAGCCGATCTCGCCGGCGCCCTCGCCCTCGAACGGATCGTGGTGGGCGATGAAATCGTAGTGCGGCATCGAGGCGAGTGCGACCGCGTCGGCATGACCGCGCCGGATCACTTCGTCGACGTCATCGACTGAACCCGCGCCGCCCGAAGCGATGACCGGAATCGAAACCAGGTCGGCGATTTTCCGCGTGAGCTCGACATCGAATCCCATGCCTGTGCCTTCGCGGTCGATGGAGACGACGAGGATTTCGCCGGCGCCCAATTCCGCGACGCGGCTCGCCCAGCCGAACACCTCGACGCCCGTTCGCTCGCGGCCGTTGTCGATGTAGGCCTCGTAGCCGCCGTCCTTCTGCTTTTTCGCTTCGATCGAGACGACGATCGTGGACGACCCGAAACGGCGCGCCGCCTCGCTGACCAGCGACGGGTTCTTGATCGCCGCCGTGTTGAGCGCGACCTTGTCCGCGCCGGCGAGCAGCACGTGGCGGATGTCTTCGGTCGTGCGCAGTCCGCCGCCGACGGTCAACGGAATGAAGATTTCCCTGGCGGTCCGTTCGACGATGTCGAGCAGGCTGTTGCGTTCGTAGAGGCTCGCCACGGCGTCCATGTAAAGCAGC
>PMZC01000147.1:0-2653 GCA_003170555.1 Deltaproteobacteria bacterium | reverse complement strand
TGCCGAGCACGCGCAGGCCTTCGAGGTGAATGCCCTTGACGAGATTGGGGCCTTTGATGTCGAGGCGTGGAATTATTCGGATCGACATGGCTCTCGCGGGACCATATCCATCGAGCGGAATTGTTTCTGGCGCCGCGTGGCCCAGAGCTCCGGCCGGCGAAGCTGCTCGACGAACAGTCTCGCGCTGTCGCCGCGGCCGAAATGCAGCGACGGCTTGACGCGTTTCGGCAAGCGGGCCAGCGCCGCGCGAATCGCCGCCGCGTCATCAGGCACATCAATGATCGATGCATAATGATAGCGGTTGGTCTGCCGCGTGCCGATGTTGATCGTCGGAACGCCGTACACCGGCGCCTCACGCACGCCCGCGCTCGAATTGCCGACGATCACCTGCGCGTTCTTGAGCAGCGTCAGGAAATGCTCGAAGCGCATCGACGGCAGCACGCGAAAGCGCGGCAGCGCGCGCAGCGCTTCGATGGCCTCGAGAATCACGTCGGCGCCTTCGGTCCGCGCGTACGCCGCGATGGCTTCACTGTCGGTCGTCACGATGATGCGCTTGATAGACGCGGTCCGCTTCGCCGCGTCGATCGAATAGCCGATCAGCGGCCGGCCGAGCAGCGGACGCAGATTCTTGCCGGGCACGCCTTTCGACCCGCCGCGCGCCGGGATGATGGCCAGCACTCGAATTGGATATCGCTTCTCGCTCATGCGGTCTCCGTCCAGGCGGATTCGATTCTCTGTTTGCACTGACTTTGACAATAGCCGGAGTCCGCGGTTCTTTTCAACTGAGATTCTGTCCGGTCTCGCTTTTAGATCGCCACGGAATGAGGGCCATCGGAACGAGCGGCGCGGTCAAAAAAGTGAGCGGGTAAATCGCATAGCTATTGAAGGTAAGAATAGACACCATCAGAAACCACGGCACGAAGAGCACCGCCGCGATCATGAAGACGGGAGCTTCTTTGCGGCGTCGCCACGCCTCCGGCAGACTCAATAGCCAGATCGCCGGAAAAAACCAACCCAATGGAATAAAGGTCTTGAGCACATCGGCGGCGCGGCGACCCCACACCGACAACGCCGCTCCCGGATATTGTCGAACCAACCGCCAAAATTGGCTCGACAAAAACCGATCCGCCTGCGTGCCGTGAGGAGGAATATTGCGCGCCTTCAGTTGCGCCGACAACCACGCATAAGCATCGTGATTTGAAAACGGAAGGGAGCTTTGATATCCGCCCAAGCCTTCGACCAGATTTTGCGGTCCTTGAGTCCGCGTCACGACAAACTTGCCGTTCGCCTGCCAGTTGTATACGCCCCAACCGATCAAAACACCTGCAATCGCCAGAGCATGAATCAGAAACGCGCGACGCGGCCGGGTTCCGGTAAAAAACCAAAGAGGCAACAGACACACCGCGAAATACAAAAACTCGGAACGAAAACCGAGCGCCACGCCCAGGGCGAGCGCCGCGAGCAGAATCGAAGGTATCGATCGCGTTTTGAACGCGCGCTCGTGCGTCCAAATCAGAAAAAGCAACAACGTGACGCTGTACGCCGTGTCGTGTATCCAAAGCGACCGGTCCATCGCGCCGGAGAAAACCGGGGCGAGAATCAAATAGCAAATCACCACAAAAGCGAAAACCGGACGAGACTGGCGGCGAATCATCAACCAGAACAATAACGCCGCCGAAAAGGCTGCGACCAACTTCTGAAATCGCAAAACTTGTTCGATGTTGATCGCTCTCGCGAACGGATTCGTGAGCATCGCCGAACCGATGAGCGCGAGCGGATAAAGCGGCGGCCTGATCTCCTCGTCGCTCGATTCCGGCTCGCACGGGCCGTGCATCAGCAGCGGAACATCGAGCAGCACGTGCAATTTTTCGGTATCCGAGAAATAGGGATCGCTGCACGGCGAGAACGAATATCCCAGCCCGGAATAGAATTTTCACGCTTTGAGAATGTAGCCCAGGGCGAACCGCGGCTGAAAACCGGTCGTCCTCGTTTTCGTGTTGTCGACATCCAATCCTCGGGTGTAGAGCAAGCAGGTCAAAAACAAGAAGCCAGCCAGCGCGAGCGTGGCTTTCGTCCTAGGTTCCGTCGGGAATTTCATTCCGTCTCCCATCCAGCGTTCCGCGACCACCTTGTTATCACATGCCTTGCCGGTTCGGTTATCATTTTCCGGCGCGGATCAACTCCCATCTCGACGGTTGATAGACGGCGCTGAGGTTCAAACTCAACGGTCGTTTCATGCCCGAGTTGGCGCCTTCCAACACCTCGAAGTTCAAGCAATCGTACACGAAGTCGATGCGGTGGCTTTTGGCGTCGCCGATCTTCACGCTGCAAATATACGTGCCGGGACAAAAACGATTTTCCGGTACGATGGCGCGCACGCGGTCGCCGGCGTTCACCTTGACCAGATCCAGCCCGCCGTTGATGCTGACGAAGTCCGCCACCGTTACGCCCTCGATGGTGCGCACGCGCACTTCGAACATCGCCCCAAAATCGCCGCTGTCTTCCACTTCTATTTCGAAGCCGATGGGTTCGCCGAAGAAGAACGTGTTGGTGGGGCCGCGCTCCGGATGAAACACGGACAGCCGCGAAACCCGAATTTCCTGCGTGCCGTCGCGCGCCGCATAGCCGGCGAGCGAAACGGTAGGGTCGCGGC
>PMZC01000093.1 GCA_003170555.1 Deltaproteobacteria bacterium | reverse complement strand
CGCAAGGCCAAGGCTGTGCTTGTAAATCTTCGGCACAGCTTTGAACCTGCCGGTTCAAAACTATGGCGCACCGGCCCGGCCCCCCGCCGCAATTCGGAAGGGGTTGGGGGAGGTCGCCTACTTCAGATGATCTTCACGATCAGTTCGGTTTCGCCGACCTGAATCTTGTCGCCCGAGGCGATTTCCTTGCGCTGATCGCTGATGGCGGCGCCGTTGACGAACGTGCCGTTGGTGCTCATTTCGTCGCGGAGATAGAGCTTGCCCGCCTGCCACAACAACGTCGCGTGATGGCCGCTGACTTTCAGGTCGTCGGTGATCACGACTTCGTTATCGAAGTTCGAGCCGATCGCGCTGCGGCCTTCGCGCAGGCGATAGTCGCGCCCGGCGGCGTCGCGGCTGAACGTGACCAGCCAACCGATGAGCTTGGGTTTCGGCGCCGACGATGCGTCGCCGGACGCGCCCATGATGACCGTCTTTTTCTTTTCGCCGCCGGCCGGCGGTTTGATCATCACCGTCGGGCTCTTGACCGGCTCCCCGGCGCGGCGCGTGGGCTCGACCGTGGCGGCGGTCCCGACCGGCGGAAAGCCCGGCGGCAGCGCGCCGTCCATTACGACCGTGCTCGCCTTCTGCCCGCCGGCCATCGTGCCGGAACCCTCGATGGCCCCGCCGCCGACCGCGCCGGCCGCGTTGATTTCACGCTGGCAGCGCGGGCACCGTCCCCAACTGGGATCGACCGGGTAGTCGCAGGACGGGCAGCGGCGCTGTTGCAGGCTGCTGCCGCACCGCACGCAGAAGTTGATGTGCTCCAAATTTTCCGCCTGACAATGGGGACACTTCATGGCTCACCTCGAAATGGTTTCGGTCAAAGTCGGTTTTGTGCTCGACGCCTGCGCGACAAAACGTCGCCGAAAAAACAGCGGCGCAAGCAGCGTCGCGCGCGCGCTTCCGGGCCAGACTCCAAACACGTGGAACAGCAGCAGATAGACCAGCAACGCCGCGACGGCCAGCAGGGCGAGGATGAGACCTCGTTTTCGCCACGGCGTCAGGCTGCTCCACGATAAGTCGATCACGCGCTCGCTCGACGTCGTCTCGCCGCCCGGCGCGGGCTTCATTTCCGCGGTTTGGCGCTGCCGCGCGGTCCACGTCTTGCCGCCGTAGCGGATGATCTGAATCGTCACGTTGTCGTGACCGCCGCGTTGCAGCACCAATTGCAGCAAACGGTCGCAGGCCTCCTGCGGATCGTGGCGGGCGACCGTTTCATGAACCTCGGCGTCAGTGACCAGCTCGGTCAGGCCGTCGCTGCACAACAGCAGCGTGTCGCCGTGCTTCAACGACAGCGGGCGGTCGACGACCTCGAGATCGTCCTCGTCCATATGCCCGACGGCCTTCTGCACCACGTGCGCCATCGGATGGCGCGCGGCGTCCTCCGGCCGGATCAGGCCCGCCTCGACCATCTGCTGCACGCTGGTGTGATCCCTGGTCAACTGCTCGATCGATCCCGGCCGCAGCAAATACAGGCGGCTGTCGCCGGAATGGGCGTAATAGCATTGGTCGCCGCGCACGATCACCGCGACCACGGTCGAACCCATCTTCTCCAGCTCCGGACTTTGCGCGGCGCGTTCCTTGACCGCGCGGTTGGCCGCGACGCCGGCCTGGACGAGCGCTGCGCGCGGATCGACGTCGGGCGACGCCAGGAAAACCTGGGACATCGCCTTGACCGTCAGTTCGCTGGCCAGCGCGCCGCCGCCCATGCCGCCCATGCCGTCCGCCACGATGATCAGCGCGCCGTGGCGGGTCGGATAGAAGCCGAAGTAATCCTCATTGTGCCCTCGCACGAGGCCCGGATGCGTGACGTAGCCATGGTGGATGCGGCTCATCGATGCGCGCGCCCTTACTCCGCCTCGAATTGCAGATTGACCTGGCCCATGACGATGCGTTGCCCGTCCGCCAGCGGCAGCAGGCTGTGCGGCGGAACGGTCTGCCCGTCGATGATCGTCTTGTTTTTGCTTTCCAGGTCCATGAGAAAATAGCGCCCGCGATCGACCACCAGCGCGGCGTGGAAACGCGAGACGGTCGGCTCGTTGATCGACAGCGTGTTGTCCTTATGGCTGCCGATGGAAAGCTCGCCCGCGTTCGGCAGGCCGACGAGCTCGCCCTGACGCGGGCCGGTGAGAAAGCGAATCTTGGCGCGGCTGTACACGGTGACGTCGTTGCGCGCGAGCGCCGCGCGGCGGGCGTCGTTGCGGGCGCAGAACAGGCAGGTGGTCCATTCGGGCAGCATCACCTGGCCGCATTTGGGGCACGCGCGACGCTTGTCCCGGCCCATCTGCTCGACCTTGCCGACCAACTCTTCTTTTTCGCGGCGGGCCAGTTCGGCTTGTCCTTCGGCTTCGCGCCGCCGTTGTTCCTCCAGCGCCTGTTGCCGCTGTAATCCGTCGCCCCGTTGCTGTTCGGCGCGCAGTTGGCCGCGGCGTTTTTTCGCCCGCACCGCGAAGACGATGGCGAGCGCGACGACCAGCGCCGCCCCGCCGGCCAGCGCGCCAAGCACGGGCAGCGACAGCCGCGCGCCGCCCTTGAAGCTCGGCAGCTTGAGGTCGACCAGCTTGGCGTATTGGTCCTTCTGCACTTTGAGCTGCACGGTCTTGGCCGCTTCGCTGTCGGTCAGCGTCGTGTACCACTTGACGATCGCCTGCCCCATGATCTGCTGATGCATGCGGAGCACCAGGTCGGAGATGTCGGCGAGGCCGAGCGCCTCGGCGTGGATGCCGGAGGTCATCAAGCTGATGCGTTCCAGTTGCTTGAGATAGGTGGTGAAGCGGAAGCCCAAACCGACCGAGTAAATCGGCGCGCCGTCGCTTTGCGCCTGGCGGATCACGTCGTCGATGGAATACGCGCGACCCTCGTCTTTGCCGTCGGAGAGGGCCAGCACGATCTTGCGCTCCGGCAGGTTCGGCACGCGCGTCAGTTCGAGCGCTTTGATCAGCGCGCGATACAACTCGGTGGTCCGCCCAACCGCGTGCAGGCGATTCAGATCGGGTTCGAGGTCGGTGGGTTTGGAGATCTGCCGCACGACTTCGACCTGATCGCTGAACGACACGATCGCCAACTGGTCGTTGGGACCCATTTTCTGCGCGAACAAACGGATGGCGTTGCGCGCTTCGGCGATCGGCGGGCCGCTCATCGTGCCGCTGACATCGACCACGAAGATCACCAGCAACGGCCCGGCGAACGTCTCGACGCTTTCGGGTTTCACTTCCCGGCCGTCCTCGACGATGGCCACATTGTTCACGGCCAAACCGGTGACCGGCGAACCCCGGCCGTCGAGCGGCGTGAAGCGAGCGCCGAGCAAGCGGCGGGCCAGGTTCTCCTTGTCCACCCACACCTTTTCGACCACAATCGTTTCCGGCTCCGCCGCCAGCAACGCGAACGCCCCGGCCGCCGCCAGAAACGCGAGAAAAACCAGGATTCGCCTACTCATGCGCCCATCCTCCAGACCAACACGTCTGAATCATTTGCCTGCACGCGAGCGAATATTTGATGAGGTCTCAGCCATCTTATGTCGAACCGGCGATGATACTCAATCCCGAAACCATCCGACAATCTTGACTTGCCGCGGGCGATCACCTACGATCCGGCCTCGGTTGATTTCCCGAAACAATGAACATCGCGTAACTCACCAACGATCACCGGGGCGAGACCATGGTCGGAAAAACACTGTCCCATTATCGCATCGAGGCCGTGCTGGGCGACGGCGGCATGGGCACCGTGTATCGCGCCCACGACGAGCGACTCAATCGCCCGGTCGCGCTGAAGATGCTGCATCCGCACCTGGCGCGCGATCAGCAACTGGTCGAACGCTTTCGCAACGAGGCGCGGATTCAAGCCAGCCTCATTCACCCGAACATCGTCTCGATTTTCGACTTCGTCCAGGAAGGCGAGATGTGCGCCATCGTCATGGAGTACATCGAGGGCGTGATGTTCAGCGAACTCCTCGCCCAGCAGGGCGGACCCCTGCCGTGGAAGCAGGTGCTGGAATTATTTACGCCGCTGCTGCAGGCGCTCGATCTGGCCCATTCGCGCGGCATCATCCATCGCGACCTCAAGCCGGAAAACCTGATTTTGCAGAACAGCTATGGCGTCAAGGCGCCCAAGATCATGGACTTCGGCATCGCCCGCGCGCTCGGCGACGCCAAGCGGCAGACCGCGACCGGGGTCAAGATGGGCACGCTGGCGTATATGTCGCCGGAGCAATGCCGGGCCGACAAAGACATCACCCACCTCACCGATATCTATTCGATCGCGGCCACCATGTACGAAATGCTGGCGGGCCGCGCACCGTTCGACGAGGATTCCGAGTACGCGCTGATGAACGCGATCATCCAGCGGCCGCCCACGCCGTTGCGCCGACTCAATCCGGCCGTTCCCGAATGGTTCGAACGCGCGCTGATGCAGGCGATGGCCAAGGACCCGCATTATCGTTTCGCCTCGGCGAAGCTGCTGGCCGAGGATCTCGCCGGGCATGACGCGCCGCCGCTTGTCATCCCGCCGACGCGGCAACCGTCGCCGCAACCGCCGCCGCCGGTACGGCCGCCGCTGACGCCGTCGCCGCCCTCGCCCGGGGTGAAACGCAACTGGGTGATTCTGGGCGTGACCGGGAGCCTCGTGCTCGTCGCGCTGGTGGTTCTGGTCTTCGCGGTGGTCCATAAGAAATCGTCGGTCGACCCGGCCGGCGTTCCGTCGCCTCCACCGCCGTTGTCGGCTTCGCCCGCGCCGCCGAACGAGGCGCCGGAGATCAACGCGGTCCTGAACCAATGGCAATCGGCTTGGGAAGGCATCGCCGGCGGTTCGAACCTCGATACATACATGAGCTTCTATGCTGACGACTTCGCCGGCTTCAACGAAGGCCGCCGGATGACCAAGGCCCAGTGGCGCGCCGACAAAGCGGACAAATACGCAAAAAAGACGGCGGTGCGGGTGAGCATCATCGACCCGCAGATCACGATGATCAACAGCGGTGAAGCCAATGTGACGTTCATCCAAGACTTCCACTCGACCAACCACAGCGATTACGGCCGCAAAGAGTTGCGCCTGCAAAAGTTGAACGGCCGGTGGCTCATCACCTACGAGAACTGGCGTGAGGTCAGGCGCTAGCTCATGACCCGCTCGACGAAGATTCTATCCATTCTGACGGTGATCGTGCTGGTCGTGGCGATCGGCGCGCTTTCGATTTTGCTCGCGCAGAGCCCGCCGCCGACCCCGACGCCGGTCGTTACGCCGGTGGTGATTCCGCCGACACTCTCGCCCACACCGACGCCGACTCCGCCGCCCGCCTCGCCCACGCCGGCGCCTGCAGAACCCGCGCCCGATCTGCCGCCGGGTCTTTCATTGGCCGGTCCGTTCGTCGCGGGATACTCGGTGAACCGCGAGGCGATCAACGTTTACCGCTTCGGCGTCGGCGAAGTTTTGGTCTACGTGCTCGGCGGCATTCACGGCAACGAACCCCGCGGCGCCGAATTGGCGACGGCGTTTTTGAAGCAACTGTCCGCCGCCACCCTGTCGGCCAAGGTGAAGGAACACGCGTCCTTCATTCTGATTCCGCGGTACAACCCCGATGGTCTGCGCGCGCACACCCGCGTCAATGCGCACGGCATCGACCTCAACCGCAATTTCCGGACGCGCGATTTCAACCCCGCCGCGGCGCGCGATCGTCATTACGGCGGGACGCAGGCCGAATCCGAACCGGAGACGCGCGCGTTCCTGGCGCTGGTCCGCAAGTACAAACCGGCGCTGATCTACACCATTCATCAGCCGATGAACCTGATCAACTACGACGGACGGGGCGAGACGATCGCGGCCGACATGCGCCACATCAACCACCTGGCGGTCAAAGCCAACATCGGCTACGCCACGCCGGGTTCGTTGGGCACGTATTTCGGCGCAGAACGAGAAGTTCCGGTCATCACGCTGGAGCTTCCGCCGTTGAACACGCCGAATTGGAATCGCATCATCGACCTCAACGTGCGCGCAATCGCGTATTCCGTTCGACAATTTTTTGCACGGCTTTTTCCGACCGCTCCGGCCGGCGCACACTAAGCGCCGGTCGTCCTCCGCCGGCGTTTTTGCACCAGGGAATGGATGTCGCGGACGTAGAGAATCGCCATCGCCACGGCGAGGAAGCCGACGATCATGACCGCGAGCACCGTCAGATCGGCGCCCGCCTGATTTTCGGTGAAGTTGAGTTGTTTGATGAAGGGCGCGTCGCCGGCGAACGTTTCGTCGAGGAGCGCCTCGTAGCTCCAGCGCGAGAGCGTCAACGCGGCGAGCGCTTTCATGGCCCCGCCTTTGAGCGGCACCAACATGCCCGCCAGAATGACCTGCGGCAAAAGCAAAATCGGCACCGCGCCGACGGCCGCCTCATTGGTCTTCACCAGCGTGGACAACAAAACGCCCAGACAAACGCCCGCCAACGCGGTCACCAGCAGCACGCCGTACAGCACGAGGAAATTCGACTCCAGCTTGTTCAGGTTGCAGGCGTGATAGTTGACCGCCAGCAGCACCAGGCATTGCAGCGCACACAGCACGGTCATCGTCACCACCTTCGACAGCAGGTACGACGGAATCTTGAGATTGACCATGCGTTCGCGCAGGTAGATCACCCGCTCGGCGACAATCTCGCGCGCCGAGTTGTTGCAGCCGAACCAGATCGCCGACACCGCCAGCAGAAAGAGGATCTTGATCTGCTCTGTTTTTTGTGTCTCGTCGTAGAAGGCGCCGAGTACGAGCAGGGCGATGATCGGCGCCTGCAGCAGCAGAATGCCCGTGCCGCCGAACACGTCTTTCATCTTCAAAGTCAGGTTCCGGCTGGTGAGGTAGAAAAATTGGCGCAGGCCAATACGCGACGAGCGGCGCTCGACCGAAGTGGCGCAGCCGCTGATTTGGCGCTGGCGTTCGACGATATTGATGCGGTAATTGACGTCCTGCTTGAACCGCTCCTTGAGCATTTGGTTTTGCGGCGGTTTGACGTCGATGCATTCGAGCAGTTCGTCGGGATTGTGGTGCGCGGTTTTAAAATATTGAAACGAGCCGGGCTCGGCCGAGCCGTAATACGCCAGGCAGCCGCCGGGCGCCAGCAGCAGCGCGTGCGTGAACATCGAATACACTTCGAACGACGGCTGATGGATCGTCAGAATCACCGACACCCGGTCCCGCTCCGCCATCCCCTTGAGCAGTCGGATGACCTCCTTCGCGTCCTTCGAGGCGAGGCCGGAAGTCGGTTCGTCCAAAAACAGAATCTTGGGATTGGTGATGAGCTCCTGCGCGATGTTCACGCGCTTGCGTTGCCCGCCGGAAAGCACTTTTTTCTCCGGGCTGCCGATGAGCTTGGCGCGCACATCCTGCCCGGGCGTGCTGACGTCGAAGCCCAGCGACCGCAGCACGTTGTCGATGCGCTGATTGATCTCCGCGTCGGTCGTCTCGGGCGGCAGGCGCAGCTTGCACACGTAATAGAGCGATTCGTAGACGGTCAGTTGCGGAAAGAGAATGTCGTCCTGCGGCACGTAGCCGATCGAAGTGCGGAAGGCGTCGTAGTGGTCGTACAGATTCTGGCCGTTGTAGAGCACCTGGCCGCAGGTGGGCGGCTGGCTGCCGATCAGCGAATACAGCAGCGTGGTCTTGCCGCAGCCGCTGGGCCCCATGA
>PMZC01000257.1 GCA_003170555.1 Deltaproteobacteria bacterium | reverse complement strand
TGGGCAAGTCGCTGGGCCTGCCGGTGGCCGAGATCGAGCCGACGGTGTTCGAGCTGCTCACCGATCCGAAGCTGCCGGCGACCGCCGCGATCATGGCCACGCAGATTCCCAACCTCGACGTGATTCCGGCGAACAAGACNNNCCGCCGATGAAGACCGCGCGCTCAAGCTCAAGAACAAGCTCGACGCCCTGCGCGGCTATGATTATCTGATTATCGACAGCCCGCCGTCGCTGGGCCTGATCACGATCAACATCATGCTGGCGGTGAAGGAGATCATCATTCCGGTCAGCTTGACCTTCCTCGCGCTCGACGGCTGCAGCGAAATCGACGAGACCGTGCGCAACGTGCGCGAAACCTATGGGAAGAAGGACCTACGCATTTCGCTGGTCGTGCCGACGCTCTATCGCCACACCCGCCTGGCCGACGCCATCATCGGCAAGCTGCGCGAGTTCTACGGCGACCGCGCGTCAAAAACCGTGGTCGGCTTCAGCGTGGCCATCGACGAGGCGCAAAGCTTCGGCCGCACCATCTGGGATTATGCCCCGCACAGCCACGGCGCCGAAATGCTGGAAGCGCTGGCGAAGGAAATCGAGCGGGTGGGCGCGGAGTAGATCGTCGCCGGCGCGAACCCGCAATCGAAGAATTTACGAAGATGTCTCAGCCCGCATCGCGCGCGAAAGTAGAATAGTCACGGGTGCAAGCCCGTGGATCACTACGTGCAATCCGGCGAGTCGGCCAAACCGGGCGAGGAGCAGCGACCGGGTTCTTCGAGGTGTTCTTCGAAGAACGCGTAGATCGACGTCCAGGCGCCGACGTAGCCGTACGGGACTTGCAGCACCGGCACGGCGGCGGTGGAGAAGTCGTTGATCAGATCGTGAAACGGATGGAGCGTCGGCACGGCTTCGTCGATGATTTTCGCGTTCCAGTCGCCGATGAAATAGCCCACGGCGTCGACCACCGCGGCGTCGAACGCCTCGGCGGCCACGCGAATCGCCACGGTGATGTCGATGCTGCCGCCCGAATGGCCGAGCAGCCCGCCGGCGGTCTGTTCGCCGAAGAGGTGCGCCAGGTATTTGCGGCCGAGCAGCACCTCGTAGACGTGCACGCTGAGCATGGTCAGCCCGCGCCGCAGAAACGCGCGGCAGAGGCGGTCTTCGTGCTCGTCGGCGTTGTCCAGCCGCAGCGTGATGACGAGCACGGCGAACCCCAGGCGTTGCAGTTGCAGCACCTCGGGGAAATCCTGCAGATAGCTCTCGGCCGATTGCCCGTGCCCGTGCACCGCCACCACCGACGGAAACGGACCCGCGCCGGCCGGCAGCAGCAGATAGCCCTTGAACGCGCCCACCCACGGATCGCGAAAGAGCAGCGTCTTCTTCACGCCGTCGGGCGTGTGCTCGATCGCGGTGGTGACGACTTCGAGCCGCCGCTCGCGATAACCATCGAAGAGGAACCAGGCGTTCAAGCGGTCGATGATGTCGTCGCGTAACTCGGCCGCGGGAATCGGATCCTGATACGGCGGCGACAACCCGTATTCCCGGAACATCTGCCGCAGCTCCGGCTCGGCGACCGGCGCGGCGTAGCTTTCCGCGCGCTCCAAAAGGTCGAGATAGTCGTGCGTGCAACTGACCGACGTGTCGCAATCCCAATCGGCGCCGAGGTTCTCGGATTCGATCACGTTGAGCGGATCGTCGTTGTTCCGCGATCGCCACAAGTGCAGCCCCGCGTGGCGCTTGGCGTGGATCGCGCGATGGACATTGATCGGCGTCGGCGTTTCAACGCGCGGTGGCGACGACGCGCCGCCCGAGCGATGGCAGGCCGCCGCCGGCGCAATCAAAACGAAGCATAGCATCAGAACAAGTTTGCGCACACCGACTCCCGCGCGACGAAAACGCCGCGAACGGCCGCATTGTAGTGCGATTCCCGCCGCGGTTGTAGCGAGGCGGCGCCGGCGCGCGACAAACCCCACCGTTGAAACGGTGGGCTAAAATCAATCGTCCCCAAGGGGACGAACGAATTTAGACCAGCGATTTGTCGCTGGGTGCTATCTTGCCGTGTGCCATAGTTTTGGCCGCGAGGCCAAAGCTGTGCCGATTCGAAAACGATCACACAGCTTTGAACCTGTCGGTTCAAAACTATGGCACAGGGAGCAGATCGCACCTGACGTTTCAACGGCGGGGTTTGCTCGGCCGCGAGAAATAACGGACGACCCAATCCAAACGGCCGTGCTTGATCATGTACCTGCCGGAGAAGCGCATCACCTCGCGCATCCGCCGGCGCATGTCGGGCCGATAGCAATGGACCGGGCAGTTCTTGCACGACGGCTTCGGGTCGTACGGACATTTCACGAGGCGCGCGAGGCCGTAAGCCAGCAGCTCGGCGCAGTCGGCGCACATTTCCCCGCGCGCCGCGCCGTGATGTTTGCGGCAGTAGACCTCGACGAACCGCCGCAGCACTTTGAATTCGGCTTCCTTTTGGCGGCTGAGCGGTTGTTGATCGGAAACCGGTTCAGTCATCCCAATTCAGCAACGTCTGCCGGCCGGTGAGCGCGCGGCTCGCGGATCATGATCAGCAGCATCTTGAATTTCGCCCGAGCCAGAACGGCGTGGGGCACATCGGCCGGCATCAGCACGAGCTGGCCTTCGACCGCGCGTACGGCCGCGCCGCCGATGGTCAGCTCCGCCTCGCCGTCGACGATGTGCGCCAGCGCGTCGAACGGCGCGGTGTG
>PMZC01000179.1 GCA_003170555.1 Deltaproteobacteria bacterium | reverse complement strand
ATGTCATCGTCGGCGGCGGAATCATCATCGACGGCATCGTCGTCGACCGTGTCGTTATCGCCCGACGCGTCATCGTCGCTCCCGCTGCTGCAAGATACGACCAGCAGCGCGAGTAAAATGAATGCAATCGACCAGATACTGTACTTGCCCTTCATGATCTAACTCCTTTTTGTCCACACACCACTGAGATCCTAGAAAACGCTATCTCGTCCCGAATATTTGAAACCAGGGAGATGCGGTCGCCCGCAAGAGGCCCCACTCCCCGGGCGTCAACACAGCAAATCCACGCTGGATCCGCGGCGCTGGATTTGGGGCCAATCGTCTCGGCGTATCTCAACTACTTCTCGACGGACGCGGACCACATGAACTTCGACGGACAGAAGTTCGATGCCGACGAGCGAAACCTTCGCCCACGCGTCGATCATCAATCCCTCATCGCGAATACAGTCCACGACCTCGACCGGGTTCGGCGAAGATGAATATGTTGACGCGATGACCTTCACCATTTGCCGCTTCCCTCTTCGGCGACCGCGAGGTTGTGTTGCTACAAAAAGGGGGGGTTGCAAGGCAAATGCCAGGAGAAAAGCTATTTTATAACATTGCTAACCGGCCGCTAACGAGCCGAAAGAACAGCGGTTCCCTCGAGGAGCGCGCGAAACGCGACGGTTCGCCGCCGCCTTTCGGGACGCGGGTTCGGGCGACGGTTACCGCAGTGCGGGAATCTCCGCCCGCCTTCAGCTCAATTGAGTTGGTCGAATGCTGCCGGCCGCGACATGTGGCCCGGACGAAGTCGATCTAACGCGCCGGGCCGAAGATCGATTTCGGCAGATAAAGGAATCGCACCTTGAACATCGGCGCAAAATAGTCCGGAACGTTCTGACGACTTAGACCGCCGGCAATCTGCTAGACCCTGCTCAGCACCCGCAGCCGCCCGAGTGATTTCGCGACGAGTCGGAATTGTCATCGTCGGCGATCAAGTCGTCGTCGGGGGTGACATCATCGTCGGGGCCCGCGTCATCGTCGGACACCATGTCGTCGTCGGGCGTCGTGTCGTCGTCGAACGCAGTGTCGTCGTCCGGCAGCACACACTGATTGTCTTGGCAAACCATGCCGTCCGATGCGCAATTTTCACATGCGGCCGCATTTGTGCCGCACTTATCGTCTGCCTTACCCGGCCAGCACTGGTCGTTCAGGCAACATCCCGCAAGACAGTTATCCGGTCCGCAGGCGGGGAAGTTGTCGTCGTCGACATCATCGTCAGTGTCGTCATCGAGGTCGTCGTCGGAGGCGAAAACGCAAGTATAGCCGACGCAGATTTCACCCAATGCGGCGCAGTCCTCGCACACGGACGCGCCGTTGCCGCAGAAGTTGTTTTCTGTGCCGGGACGGCAGCCGCCGTTGTTATCGCAGCAGCCGTCGCCACAGGTATTTGCATCACAACTGACGCATTGTCCACTTTGACAAAAGAGCCCGTCGATCTCGCAGTTCGAACACGCCGAACCGACGCCGCCGCACTCTTCGTTGGAATCGCCTGCTTCACACACGCTGGTTCTCATTTCACAGCAGCCGTCGGAGCACGGGAAGATGTCGCTGCACCCGACGCACCAGCCGTTGTAGCAGTTGGGAGTATCTCCGGTGCACGTGCCGCACGAGGTTCCGGCGATGCCGCAATATTGGGCGTTGTTTTCGTCATGGCAGACATCGGCGCCATCGCAGCACCCGGTGGCGCAGGTGATCGCGTCGCAGCCGACGCACACGCCGGCGAAGCAGTTCGGACTCGACCCCGAGCAAGTTGAGCAAGAGACGCCGGCGATGCCGCAGTACTCGGCGTTGTTGTCGTCGTGGCAATAGCCGTCATCGCCGCAACAGCCGAGGGGACAGGTCAGGACGTCGCATGCTTCGCATTGGGCATAGACGCCTTCATTGGTGCAATAGGGCGTGGGCACGGTGCAGGTGTTGCAGCTTTCTCCATAATATCCACAAAATTCCGGGGTTTCCTCGGTGTGACAGCCGCCTTGGTCGTCGCAACACCCAATCGGACAGGTTAAGATGCTGCAGGCCACGCACTGGGCATAGACGCCTTCGTCAAAGCAATAAGGAGTCGGATACGTGCAAGCAGCGCAATCTTCGCCGTAGTATCCGCAATATTCGGGCGTTTCCTCGGTGTGACAGCCGCCTTCGGTGTCGCAGCACCCAATCGGGCAGCTAAAAATATCGCAGCCCTTGCTGTCAGACGCGGACGACCAAGAGACGCCCGTGTTCTGCGCGGCCGACGCTTCGGGCGGCGCAATCACGAGAAAAAGCAAAGCCGCGATCAGGACGCAGAAAACAGACGCCGGGGAAATTCGGTTCTTCATTAACAACTCCTGGTCGGGAGGAATCGCATGCCTCCCCACGGAAAAGACCAAGAAAGCAATTCCATCACCTGATTATTCGCCTCAGCAGCCGCAGCCGCCGCTCGAATGACTGCTATCGTCGTCCGCCGCCGGCGAAGTGTCGTCGTCCGTGGCGCTAGTGTCGTCGTCTGTCGCGTCGTCGTCCGCCGCATCGTCATCCGCCGCGTCGTCGTCTATCGTGTCGTCGTCAATGGTGTCGTCATCGACTACATCATCGTCGACATCTGCGGCGCAAACCCCGGCGTCGCAATGCGTCCCGGTTTTACACTTCTCGCAAACTACGCCGCCGACGCCGCAATACTCATTGGTGTCGCCCGGCTCGCATTGTTTTCCACTGCAGCAGCCAGCCGGACACAAGTTCGAATCGCACAGCTCGCGGCACTCCTGGCCCTCGCATTGCTGATTGTCGGCGCATGGGGCGCATGCCGCGCCGCCCGTGCCGCATTGAGCGTCGGTATCGCCGGGCTGGCAGGTCGTGCCGTCGCAGCAACCATCCGGACACAATATGGTGTCGCAGGCCGCGACACAGATTCCGCCGACGCAATGTTGATCCGACCCGCAGGTCACGCAGGCCTCGCCGGCCGAACCGCAGGCCTCATCCGTGGCGCCCGACTGGCACTGGTTTCCATTGCAACAACCGGCGGGGCAGACCTGGGCGTTGCAGGCGCAATTGTCCGTGAGACTGTCGCAGCTCTCGTTATCGGAATAGATCGAGGCGTCAAACAACGTCCAGTCGCAGTCGCCCGGGCCGCAAATCAAGCCGGTGAATTCGACAAAAGCGAGATCGGCGGTCACGCCGGAGTCAAGCGACCAACTGCAAGAAGGCGTCATGACCCCGACTGTATTGGCGTATACGCCGAGGTCGAACGTCAGATCGGCGACGTCGAGCACTCCGGCGATCCCCACGGACGCCGCCACGCCGAGATCGACCGTGGTCTTGAGGTTCGCATTGGCTTCCGCGCCGTAACTCGGATCGAGTTCGGTAAAGTTCCCCGGTGCTGTGGTCCAGATGGGGGTAACATCCCCGCTCAAGGCCTCGAAGCCCACCGAGTATCCGAAATTGAACGAAAGGCCGCCGCCGATGCAAACCGGGCCGTCCGTCGTCAGTTGTGTGGGCAGTCCCACGTGGACATCGATGGTCGCAAAGCCCACGGTGTAAACCGGAATGTCGAAGGTGAGCAGATCGAAATGATGATCGATGGCGCCGCCGACCATCGCGGTGTAATCGATAGTCACCGCCAGATTCGAATCGAACTCCATCAGCAGGTAAATAATATCTGGAGGAATGAGATCAAAATTGTAGCCAAAAATAAGATCGCCCGACATCTCGATGTAAAGGTTGTTCGCCGTGATGGTGACCGGCACGCCGTCCACCACGGAATCGATCAGCACCTGATCTTGCAGGTCCAGAATGGGGATATCGAACGGATAGGAGGCTTGCCCGACATATTGTCCTTTGCCGTCATCGGCGCCGGCAGGATATTCCAGGTCGATCGTCTCGAGATAAACGGTTCCTTCTCTGATCTCGATATGCTGGATTTCACGCGCCTTCCAATAAGGACTGACGATATAATCGCCCGGTCGCATTTCCGCGACCACCTCAAGGATCTTGTTGGTCGAGTGCATCGTGATGCCGGATGCCGACACGTCGGTCACTGCCCAAATGAAGTCTTCTTCCGGAATAAAAAGCGCGCGATCGTCCATGCGCACGACCTTGGCCACTCCCGGAAAGTTCTCGACCAGCGGCGTAAGCGCGCTCGACAGACCCGGCTTAATGGCTGCTTCGTACGCTGAAGAGGAAGCTATAACGTGATGTACGCCCGAGGCTAGCAGGAGAAACGCAACAAGGCATAAGACCGTGGAGTGTTTGCCGCATGAACGCATGAGTCGACTCCCCGCTTCCCAACTGTCTGAGAAAGATAACGAGAAAGAGTTGCAAAGATCAAATTTCCTCGGTTAGTTGACCAAAAAAAGCGCTGGGTGTCAAGTCGGCAGGATTTTCATATAGTAGTAATAGTCAGGTGTCAGGTCAAACCGCTCTTCTCGAAAACGACTCTCTTGAGGGTGTTGGCGATCCGGCGGTGACGCTGTAAAGAACCGCTGCTACCGGCGATTGATCGCAGCCGGGTATTGTCTGTGCAGAATTGCCTGTTGCTTTGCCTCGAAGTTTGGTATTCTAATTCCATCGTTGGGGGCAGAGGGAGGGTGCGGTCGATGAGTATTCCTTACAATACTATCCAAAAAGTTCGGTGTTTCTTGACTTCGCTCGGCGTCGCGCCGTCGGCCTATGCCGATGCCGGCGAAGTGTTGGCGCTGCTGACCCAGAGCGTTCGGCGGCGCCGAGAAGACCCGGTGCTCCGCGCGGAATTGACCGGGTTGATCGACGACCTGCAAACGCCCAACGCGGCCGATGCCGGCGCCCTGTCCGTGCCGGAGGTCGAAACAGTCGACGCTTCCGCGCTCGCGCGGGAACTGCAATCGCTCCTTAGCGCGCCGCCTATCGCCGGCCCCGGCGGCCGACAGCGGCGGCTCGCGGCGGTGATGTTGCTGGCTTCGCTGTTGTTGGGTCTGTTGCTTTTCCCCGCTTGCTCCCAACACCGCGACAACGGAAATGCGGATCCTTTCGCCGCGTGCGAAGCGGATGTCAGCCCCGCGCATTTTGTGAATCTGGTCGACCAAAGCAACCAACTGACCCGAGCTCAACGGCGGGAAGCGATCCGTGAATTCGAGGATCTCAACTCCAACCGGCAGGAAACGGTGATCGCTGCCCTGTGCCGCATGTCGGCCAAAGATATCGCCAGTTATCTGGAACGCACCTTTGCCGGCGTTTCCCACGCCAGGGACCCCGTGGATGCACAACCGCTTTACAAGGGAGTGGATTTCTAAAAGATCGGTTCGGGAAGGAGGAGGGAAAGATGTTCGCACTCGAAACCACGACTGTTCAAGAAGTGCGCCGGTTCATGTCTTCTTTGGGTCTCGACCCTTCACCCTATGCGGATTCGCAAGAGGTCATCGACCATCTCGTCGAAACCGTGAGGCGACGCCGGGAGGACCCTGCCCTTCGCCGGCAGTTGCAGGTGCTGGTGGAAAAATTCACCGGGAGGGGTGAGATCGTCGGCCGATCCGACGGCGGCTCGAACGGCGACGGGATCAACGCCGAAGAATTGGCTCGGGCTCTGACCTGGTTGCTGGAAGACCGACCGGCGGCCCCGCCCGCCGGCCAACCGCACGTCTGGGCCCACCTGCTGGCCATCGCCATTCTTTTGATCGCCCTGGTCTTGGCCGGAGCGTGCGTAACGTCGGACAATCGGCATTCGTCGGATGCCGTGTGCGCGGATAACCTGAGTACGGATCATTTTCTGAATCTGCTCAACCAGGCCGACGGATTGACCGGCCCGCAACGGGTCGACGCCGCCGACGAGTACGGGGGCATGAACGCCCAAGAGCAGAGGTCGGTGATGCAAGACCTGTGTTCCATGGCGCCGGAGGACATCGCCGCGTACATCGAGAGTAAATTCGGGGACGACTGGAACTCGGACGATGACACGACCGGCGATGACGACACTGTCGTTGACGACGACTCGACGCCTGATGACGACGCGACGCCTGATGACGACGCGACGCCGGATGACGACACGACGCCGGATGACGACGGGTATGATGATGACGCAGCGTACAAGGGCGTATCGATCGATCGAAAACGCCAATAACCCCGTCGGAACTCGAGGCGATCCGGAAAGAAGGGGAAGATGTCTACACTAGAAACCACGACCGTTCAGGAAGTGCGCGGGTTCCTGTCTTCTTTGGGGCTCGACCCTTCACCCTATGCGGATTCGCAAGAGGTCATCGACCACCTGGTCGAAACCGTGAGGCGACGCCGGGAAGACCCTGCCCTTCGCCGACAGTTGCAGGTGCTGGTGGAAAAATTCACCGGTAGCGCCGAGATCGTCGGCCGATCCGACGGCGACGCGAACTGGGACCGGCTCAGTGCCGAAGAATTGGCGCGGGCTCTGACCTGGTTGCTGGAAGATCGACCAGCGGTCCCGCCCTCCGGCCAGCCGCACGTCTGGGCTCACCTGCTGGCCATCGCCATTCTCTTGATCGCGCTGGTCTTGGCCGGATCGTGCGGAAAGTCGAACAATCGGCATTCATCGGATGCGACGTGCGCGGAAAACCTGAGTGCGGATCATTTCGGGGATCTGCTCAACCAGACGGGCGACTTGACCCCGAACCAGATAGTCGACGCCGTCGACCAGTACGAGAACATGGCCGCCCAGGAGCAGAAGTCGGTGATGAACGACCTGTGCGCCATGTCGCCCGAGGACATCGCCGCGTACATCGAGAGTAAATTTGGGGATGACTGGAACTCGGACGATGACACGACACCGAACGGAGATGATGACGGCGTCGTAGATGACGACACGATGGAGGATGATGACATATTTGCTGATGACGATGCATACAAAGGCGTGTCACTTGGTCGAAACGGCCGATGACCCCGGCAGAACTCGATAGCGGCTGGTTTGCTCGCACTGTTCCGCGCAAACCGCAAAGCCTGCTGTGGGAAATCACCAACGGCTGCAACCTGCGCTGCCGGCATTGTGAATCCGCCGCCGGCGTAAAACTTCCGCAAGAACTGAGCCGCGACGAGGCCATGGACGTATGCGATCAGATCGTGGCCATGAAATGGCGCCGGGTGAGCATCACCGGGGGCGAGCCGCTGCTGCGGCCGGATTGGGCGGAGATCGCCCGCCGGTTGTCACACGGCGGCTGCTCGGTGGCTTTGATCACCAATGGTCTGCGGTTTGATCAGCAGGCGGCGGACCGGGCGAAGGAAGCGGGAGTGGCGACGGTGGCGCTGAGTCTGGATGGGCTCGCCGAAACGCATAATCGCATCCGGCCGGCGGCGGGCGCGGAGCAGCGATCCGGTTTCGCGGCGGCGATCACCGCTTT
>PMZC01000173.1 GCA_003170555.1 Deltaproteobacteria bacterium | reverse complement strand
GATGAAACGCAGCGCAATCGGTTGGTCGGCGGTCTTTCTCGCGGCGCTGGCGCTGGCCGCGTGCGCCTCGCAGCCCACGGTGATTTCCCCGGCCAATTCGTACCGCGCCGTCGATTTCGCCGGCGCGGGACGAATTGGCCGGGGAAATCACCGTGGGCTGCGAGGCGCACGCGGCCAGCGCCAGCGCCGCGAGAAAGACCGCCGACCAACCGATTGCGCTGCGTTTCATCGCCGCCTCCTAGAACGGGACCTGCACCGTGTGCGAATCAACCACCCGGGCCAGGATCACCTTGTTGCTTTGGCTGTTCTTGACTTTGATCATGTCGCCGACCGCGCCGCCCTGCTGGGCGATGCCGAACGCGCGCACCATGACGCAGCCGCGTTGGGCGACGATCATCACCGCTTCCCCGCAGGCGACCACCGGCGCCGGTTTGACGCTGCCGGCGACGAGCACATCGCCTTCATGAACCGTCCGCGTCACGCGGGCGCCCACCAGTTGAGAGCGGTCGGTGATCGGTTCGCCGGTCACGTTGGCCAGATCGACCTCGGTCTCGGTCAAATCCGTCTCGGTCAGCACCGCGCCGTGCCGCAACTGGTGCGCCGCGCGATAGACCGTCGCCTTGACGTGCACCTCGACCGCAATCATCGCCTGCGCCACCCGGCGGCCGTTCTGCACATACTCGATTTGATACGAGGCCTGCCCCGCGAGACGCCGCGGCCCGGGCTCGCCGATGCGAGCGGTCACTTCGCCCTCATCGACGTGCAGGGGCGCGTGCGTCCGCAAAATTTTTACTTCGTACTGGTCCGTCGACCAGGTCGCGTGCTGCCGAATGTATTCGCGCACCGCCGCTTCGCCGAGCGCGGATTCGATCACCGTCCCCGGCCGTTCGATGCGCACCTCCGCCGGCACGGTCACGTCGCCCAGCCCGACCGCCTGCAAGCGCGTATGAATGAAGGGGCCGGTGAGAATGCGCGTGCCGCCCGGATCGGGCGCGCGCGTGATGAATATCGTCGCCAGTTCGCTCGGCGCCGGACGGCCGTCGGCCGAGACGAGCAAGTCGGCGAGAAAAACCTTTTCCGCGTGCACCTGCACCCGCTCGGGCACGGTCCAGTGCGCTTCGCCGGCGAAAGCCAGCGCGGCGAACAGCAGCAGGGCGGCGGTGAGTCGCAGTTTCATGGCTTACCCGGCGACGCGCGTGGCCGTCTGCAGCATCTGGTCGGCCGTGGAGATGACCTTCGAGTTCACCTCATAGGCGCGCTGTCCGACGATCATGTTGACCATTTCTTCGACCAGGTTGACGTTGCTCATCTCGATGAAGCCCTGGGCCAGCGTGCCCAGGCCGTCTTCGCCCGGCGTTCCCGTAGTGGCGTCGCCGGAGCTGTCGGTCGGCATTTCCAGATTGCGGCCGATCGCCCGCAAGCCGGCCGGGTTGGGAAAGCGCGCGAGTTGCAGCGTGCCGATTTCCTCCGCCGTGGTCTGGCCCGGACGCACCACGCTGACCGTGCCGTCGGCGGCGATGGTCACGTTCGTCGCATCGGCCGGGATGGTGATCTCGGGCTGCACCAGATAGCCGTCCACCGTGACCAGCCCGCCGTCCGCGTTCCGCCGGAAGTTGCCGGCGCGGGTGTAGGCCGTGTCGCCGTTGGGCTCCCGCACTTGGAAGTAGCCCTCGCCTTCGATGGCCACGTCCAGCTCGTTCTGCGTCTGCTGCAGATCGCCGGGCAGGAAAATCTGCTCGATCTGCGCCGTCCGCACGCCGAGGCCGAGCTGCAACCCGCCGGGCGACGCCTGGCCGGCCGCGTTGTTCGTGCCGGGCGCGCGCATGGTTTGATAAAGCAGATCCTGGAAGTCGGCGCGACTGCGTTTGAAGCCCGTGGTGTTGACGTTGGCCAAATTGTTCGCGATCACGTCGATCTTGAGCTGTTGCGCCTCCATACCGGTCGAGGCGGTCCACAGTGCTCGCATCATGGCAAGTTACCTCCTGGTCAACCTAATTGCGGAATACGGGTGTTGGCCTGCTGATTCATGGTGTTCACCATCGTAATGACCCGCTGGTAGCTCTCAAAAGCGCGATTCGCCTGCAGCATCTCGACCATCTCGCGCACCAGATTGACGTTGCTGCTCTCCAGCGAACGCGGGATCACCAGGGTTTCCGTCGTGTCGGCGAGATGCGTGGCCGGCGCCGAGCGGAACGTGCGGCCGGTGACTTTGACCAGCGTCTCCGGGTTTTCCACTTCGACGATGCGCAGCCGCCCGACCTCTTCCTGGTTCTGGAACACCGCGCCCTCTTCGGTGATTTCCGGCGGTCCGGCGTCATCGCGCAGCGTGATCGGCCCGCCCTCGCCTTGCACGACGAAACCTTCGTCGGTGACGATCTGGCCGTTCTGATCGAGATGAAAATCGCCGGCGCGCGTAAAACGTTCGCCGTCCGGCGCCTGGATGACAAAGAAGCCGCGGCCATCGAGCGCCAGGTCCAGCGGATTGCCGGTCGGCTGGATCAGGCCGCGTTGAAAGGTCGAATGGGTATGAATCATCTGGTTGATGTCGTGCAAGCCGTGGCGGGCGGATTGAAACTGTCGGGCGCGAATCTGGGAGAGGTTGGCCTGAAAATCGATTCGATCTCCGCGAAATCCCACGGTATTTACGTTGGCCAAATTGTTGGCGATGACGTCCAGCCGTCGCATTTGGTACACGCTGCCGGCAACGGCGGACCAGATCGCGTTTTGCATTTCGCGCTCCTTGACGCAATAATCGACAAACTTCGTCGGGGTCTGATTGAGCAAGGGCGGCGCCAAGTTGACGCGGCGAGAAAAAGTAGTACAAAATTCAACTAGATATAAACTATTCCTCCCCTTTGACGATAAGAAATAGAGGCAGATGTTTCCTTCGTGCGAGGAACACCTTGCCGGGTATTGTCGGGATAATCGCGCTACAGCAAATTATTGAACGGGAAAAACGTTTGCCGACGCGCGTTTGTCTTCGGCAGGTCACCGCGGATCCTTGGAGACATAGTCGTGGGCGAAACTGACCGGAACGGATCGAACAAGTTCGTGGTCGCCCAGTACCCTCGCCTGTTGTCCACCGTATTGGATAATCTGTCGGAAGCGGTCATCCTGCACGACGCCTCGCTGAAAATCGCCTGGGCCAACAAAGCCGCGTGTCAATCCATGGGCCTGACGCCGCAGGATATCGTCGGGCTGCAATGCTTCATGACCCGTCATCAAGACACCGCCTTCTGTGCGGAATGCCCGGTCCGGCGCGCGGCGAAGAACCGGCGGCCGGAAGAAGCGATTATCGTTTCGGCGGACGGCGACGCCGCGCATATGCGCTGCTATCCGCTGCTGGGCGAGGACGGCGAACTTCAGGGCGTGCTCGAAATCGCCTTCGAGATCATCGAGCATCGCACTTACGCCGCCGGGCAGATCAGCTCGCGCGAACTGTGCAACACGATGATCCAGCAGGCGCCCACCTACATCGTGGTGCTGAACGCCGCGGGCGATATCCTGCTGATCAACCCGACGATGCTCGATCACACGGGCTACACGCAAAAAGAATTGCTCGGCCGCAACTACTTCACCTATTTCGTCATGACAGACGTGCAGCTGCAATTGCAGCGCGATCTGCGCGAATCCGCCGCGGCCCGGCGCTTCGTCGCCGACGAACACACGGTGCTCACCAAAGACGGCGGCGCGCTGACGGTGAACTGGTACATCAGCCCGGTGTTCGGCGAGGACGGCCGCTTGCTCTACTATTTCGGCATCGGCGTCGACGTCACCGAACGCCGCCGCGCGGAAAGCGAACTGCACGAAAGCCAGCGCATGTTGTCCACGTTGATGAGCAACCTGCCCGGGATGGCCTACCGCCGCGCCAACGATCGCGACTGGACGATGGAATTCGTCAGCAAAGGCTCCACCGCCCTGACCGGCTACCCGCCGCGCGATCTGACCAGCGGCGGGTATGTCTCGTACGCCTCGCTGATCCATCCCGACGACCAGGCCAAGGTCCACGACGACGTGCAACGCGCGCTGCTGGAACGCCGGCCTTTCCTGGTGGAATACCGCATCCGCACCAAGGAAGGCGCGACCAAATGGGTCTGGGAGCGAGGGCGCGGCGTTTTCTCGACCGCCGGCGAATTGCTCGCGCTGGAAGGCATCATCACCGACGTCTCCGCCCGGCGTGAAGCCACCGAAGCCCTGGTCGCCGAAAAAGAACGCCTGGAAGTCACCTTGCGGTCGATCGGCGAGGGCGTCGTCACGGTCGACGCGGACGGGTACATCACCTTATTCAGCCACGCGGCGCGCGAGCTGACCGGCTGGGCCGTCGAAGACGCGCTGGGCCAGCCCGTGGAGCGCGTGTTCCACGCCATCGACCGGCAATCCGGCCGGGCGCTCGACTTCCCGCTGCTGATGGCGATGGCCGCCGAAGACCCGGAGCGCTCGCACGAGGTCGTGCTGCTGGCGCGAGCCGAACATGAACGCGTGGCGATGCTCACGGCCGCGCCGATCCACGACGTCGAGAACCGGGTGATCGGCCTGGTGCTCGTCTTCCGCGACGTCACCGAGCGCAGTCGCGAGCAGGAACGGCGTCTCCGTTTCGAACGGTTGGAGGCGGTGGAGCTGCTGGCCGGCGGCATCGCGCGGGTCTTCGACAATCTGCTGGCGCAAAGCCGCGAAGAACTTGCGCTGGCCCGCCGGAAGATCGGCGCGCCCGAGGAGGCCCATGTTCATCTCGGGGAAGTCGAACGGATTCTCGGCAGCGCCGGCGAACTCACCGGACGCCTGCTCACCTTCGCCACCGGCGGCCGGCCGACCAAGACGCAATTGTCGCTGAGTCCGTTGATCGAGCAGATCGCCGGCGAAGCGGCCGACGCCGCCGACATCAGTTGGCGCCTCGAAACGGCCGACGGTCTGTGGCCCGTCGAAGCCGATGAAGACCAATTGCGGCTGGTCATCCGCTGTTTCATCGATCAGTTCCGGGAACGCGCGACGGACACGCTGACGCTCAACCTGCGCCTGTCCAACGAGAAAATCGCCGCCGGCAAAAAACCGCCGTTGCCCGCCGGGCTTTACGTACACCTGCTGTTACACGGACCGGACCAACCGCCGGCCATGCATTTACGCTCCAAGATGCTCGAACCCGATGATCTGATGCGGGAACTCGGCGCCGAACTGCAATTGGCGATCGCGCATTCGATCATCCATATGCACGGCGGACTGGTGACCGTGGAAGCACACCCGGTCGTCGGCACGGCGTACGATATCTACCTGCCCGCGCGAACGCCGCGAACCGCGCGCGAGGCGGCGGCGAGCCGGACGCGTCGCCGGGTGCTCTTGATGGACGACGAAGAACTGGTGGTGCAGATGACCGGATCGTTGCTCGATCATCTCGGCTACGCCTTCGCCTCCTCCGCCAACGGCGAACAGATGCTCGAACAATATGCGGCGGCGAAGGAGCGCGGCGAGCCGTTCGATGTGGTGATTCTCGACCTGACGGTCACCCGCGGCATGGGCGGCGAAAAGGCCATCGCCCGCCTGCTCGCGCTCGATCCGCAGGCGCGCGCGATCGTCACGACCGGTTATGCGGACGACATCATCATGACCGACTACGCGGCGTACGGCTTCCGCGGCTGCCTGGCCAAGCCGTTCCAAATCAAGGATCTGACCCGCGTGCTGGAAGAAATTCTGAAAGATTAACTCCGCCTCATTGCACCAGATTCAGCACGAACTCCACGTGGCCGTCGACTTTCACTTTGCGGAATTCGTTGACCAGGTTGCCCTGCTCGTCGATCAGAAACGTCGAGCGCTCGATGCCGAAAATGAGGTTCCCCATCAGCGACCGTTCCTTCCACACGCCGTAGAGTTCGGCGACGCGGTGATCCGGGTCGGAGAGCAAAACGAACGGCAGGTCATACTTGCGCGCGAACTGCTCATGGCTGGCGCCGCCGTCCGGGCTGACGCCGATGATCGCCGCGCCCACCGCGTCGAACTGCGCCTTGTTGTCGCGGAAATCGCACGCCTCCTTGGTGCAGCCGGGCGTGTCGTCCGCCGGGTAGAAATAGAGCACGACCTTGCGGCCGCGAAAGTCCGAGAGCTTTACCAGATGGCCCGCGGCGTCGGGCAGCGAAAAATCAGGCGCCGGTTGACCGGTCGTTAACTCGGGCATGGTCTACCTCCGTTTCGCGCGTCCGCTTTGGCCGGCGGCGATCTTCGCGCCCAGCCGTTGCGCCCGCGCCAACGCGCGAGTGTCCTGCCGCAAGGCGTCGATTTCATCCACGCCGCGCAGCAGCAGCGAACTCGCCAAATCCTTACCCAAGGTATCCATGAAGTAGCGGACGGTCAAGGAAATTCCATCAAATAACTTTTTGCCTCGGCTGCCGCCGACCGCGAGCAGCACCCCGCGCCCGCCCGGTTTGCCGACCTTTCGATGCAGGACGTGGCGTTGCGCCCAGAGGTATTGCGCCCGATCGATCAGGGCTTTGGCCTGCGCCGGCACGCCGTAGAAATAAACCGGCGTCGCCAGCACGACCACATCGGCGGCGGCGAGCTTCGGCAGCAGCGTCATCGCGTCGTCGCTGTGCGGGCAATAACTTTTGTACGAACAAATGTCGCAGCCGTCGCAGGGGCGCAGGTTGAGCTCGGCCAATGCGTATTTCTCCACGGTGGCGCCCGCCTCCCGCGCTCCTTGCAGGAAGGCGTCGAGCAACGCTTCGGTGTTTCCCTGACGCCGCGGACTGGCGGCCAGCCCGATGATCTTCATCTCCACCCCCGGCCATTGGGTTGCTCGGCAAGGTGACGACTTTCCGGCGAGCGCGTCAAGAGTGTCGGACGGCGTCTCGCGATGATGAGACGGGCAGCGCTTGAAGGCGCGACTCACGTTTTCATTGATCCTGCGCGAAACGCGAGCGACTTGCCGCCAGCCCTGAAAGGGCGTCATTCACCAGCCCAGCGCGTGAGCGCTGGGTGAGGGTGCGCCTTTCATCAGAGCCCGGAAAGGGCGTCACCAGGTAACTTAGGCCACGATCATGCCGCCCCTTCAGGGCTCACGTTATATCGTCGGCGTTCCCCCAGGGCTGCCGCCCTGGGCTCACGGATAACGCCCCTGCGGGGCTCAGAAATACGGTTGGTTCAAATCCTGTGTCTAGATGGTATTGCGAAATGCTCTAGCGGGACTTGCGAATGCGACGCGGGACGTTCGGGCCGATCAGCCACGTGGCGTCGAACGTTTTCATCGCGTTCATCCAATCGTCGAAATCGGTGACCCGATGCATCGTGTAGAGCCGCTGGCGCACCAGGTCGTACACCACCGCTTCGCTGCCGTCCGACAAGCGAATCGTGCGCCGGGCGAAGAACTCCGGATGGCCTTCAAACGTGTCGATCAACTCGAGGTCGTCGTCGCTCAGCTCGAGCAAATCGCCGCTCGAGACCATCGTCTCCGTCGTGGGCAACCCCGGCTCGCGGTGCTGCGTGCTGGCGTGCAGCATGACGTAGAGCGGCGCCGTGGCCGACGCACCAAGGAAGTTGTCCGCTTCGATTTTGTGCAGGTTCGGCAAGTTCCGCATCAGTTCGCCGTAAACGAACACGCGTTGCCGTTCCAAATCCGAGTTACTCAACGTGACGCTCCCGCGTTGTGTGCCACACGCGACGAATTTGCAGGCAAACGAAAAAAAACGCAAGCGGAATTCGTGAGCGCGGGTTTCTTTTTAGAGGTAGCGCACCTTCGGCCGACGCCGGGTGGCACACCTTCGGCCGTCCGTTAGGACGGATGAAGGTGTGTGGCAGGCTGAAGACACACCTTCGATCCGACTTCGTCGTATCGAAAGTGCGCCACCCGATTGCGAAAGTGCGCCACCCGGCTTTTAGCGTGCGCCGAAAATCGCCGTGCCGACGCGCACCATGGTGGCGCCTTCCTCGACGGCGACTTCGAAATCGGCGGACATGCCCATCGACAGTTCCGGCAGCGGCAGGCCGGTCTCGCCGCGCAGGCGTTCGCGCAATTCGCGCAAGGCCCGAAAGAACGGCCGCACCTGTTCGGCGGGCCAGAACGGCGGCATGGTCATCAGACCGCGCAGTTCCAGATGCGGCAACGCGCTCGCCGCGCGCAGCAGGCCGGCGACTACATCCGGCGCGCAACCGCTTTTCTGCTCTTCGCCCGCCACGTTGACCTGCACGAGTACGCCAATGTGTCGCTCGTATGCCGCCGCGCGCTTGTCGATTTCTTCGGCGAGCGGTAGCGCATCGACCGTGTGGATCAGGTGCACCCACGGCGCGACGTGCTTCACCTTGTTGCGCTGCAGGTGGCCGATGTAATGCCAGCGCGGCCCCTCGCCGACCGCGTCGTGCTTGGCGACCAACTCCTGCACATAATTTTCGCCGAAGTCGAGCTGCCCGGCGGCCAGCGCCTCGCGCACGATCTCGGCCGGATGCGTCTTGGTGACCGCGACCAGCACGACCTCGCCCGCATCGCGTCCGGCCCGCGCGCAGGCCGCGGCGATGCGTTCGCGGACCTGCTGCAATTGCTCGGCGACGTTCATCGCGTATCTCCGAACAGCACGCCCGGACCGTGAATGCGTTCCCAAAGCTCGGCGACTTCCGCCAGCGGCAGGCCGACGACGTTCGTGTACGAACCGCGCACCTGCTGCACGAGCGCCGCGCCGATGCCCTGGATCGCGTACGCGCCCGCTTTGTCCATCGGCTCGCCGGTGGCGATGTAGGCGTGAATCTGCTCATCGCTCAATTGGCGGATGAAGACCTTCGATTCGGCCGCGCCGGTATGCCGCACGCCGCGCCCGTGGTGCATCAGGCAATACCCCGTATAGACCGTGTGCCAGCGGCCGCTGATGGCGCGCAGCATGGCGAAGGCCTCGTCGCGATCATTCGGTTTGCCGAGAATTCTATTGTCGATGACCACGACCGTGTCCGCGCCCAGCACCCACTCGTCCGGAACTTGCGCGGCGATCTTGGCCGCCTTGTCTTGCGCCAGCCGCATGGTGTGTTCGCGCGGCGGCTCGTCGGACCAAGGCGATTCGTCGACCTCGGCCACGCGCACGGTGAGCGGAATGCCGAGCTGCGACAACAATTCGCGCCGGCGCGGACTGGCGCTGGCGAGCACGAGCGCGGGCCGGCTCAACCCTCCGCCTCCGGCTTCAGCAGCAGCACCATGATCGCCTTCTGCACGTGCAGGCGGTTTTCGGCTTCGTCCCAGACAAACGACGCCGGCGATTCGATCACCTCTTCGGTGACTTCCTCGCCGCGGTGCGCCGGCAGACAGTGCAGGAAAATCGCGCCGGGTTTGGCCTTCGCCATCAACGCGGCGTTGACTTGATAGCGCCCGAAGGCCCGGCGGCGTTTGTCTTCCTGCCCCTCGTTGCCCATGCTGGTCCAGACGTCGGTGGTCACCACATCGGCGTCGGCCGCGGCGACGAACGGATCTTCCGTCAGCACGATTTTGCCGCGCGCCTCTTTTTTCGTGCGTTCGAAAATTGCGGGATCAGGCTTGTACCCCGGCGGGCAGGCGAGCGACAAATCGAGCGGCAGTTTCGCCGCCGCGTTGAGCCACGAATTGGCCATGTTGTTGCCGTCGCCGATCCACGCCACTTTCTTGCCGGTATAGCCGCCGAAGTGATCGACGACCGTCTGCAAATCGGCCAGCACCTGGCACGGATGCAGCAGATCGGTCAGGCCGTTGATCACCGGGATCGAACCCCACCGCGCGAATTCCTCCAGCGCGCTTTGGGCGAACGTGCGGATCATCACCGCGTGGCAGTAGCCCGACATGACCCGCGCCATGTCCTTGATCGGTTCGCCGCGCCCCATCTGCGTGGTCGACGACGAAAGGAACAGCGGCTGCGCGCCGAGTTGATAACAGCCGACCTCGAAGCTGAGCCGCGTGCGCGTCGAAGGCTTTTCGAAAATCAGCGCGACGCTCTTGCCCTGCAGCGGCGTGAAGGCCTCGCCGCGGCGCAGGCGCGCGCGCAGGTCGGCGGTGACGGCGAAAATGCGATCGAGTTCTTCCCGCGGGCAATCGTAGATGCTCAAAAAATGTTTCATCAATCGCCTCTACAAAATGAAACGCGACAGGTCTTCGTCTTTGATCACGTCGGCCAGCGCCTCGTCGACGAAGCGCGCGTCGATCGTCACTTTCTTGCCGTTCATCTCCGGCGCGTCGAAGCTCACTTTGTCGAGCAGGCGCTCCATCGCCGTCGCCAGGCGGCGCGCCCCGATGTCCTCGGTGCGCTGGTTGATCTCCGCCGCCAGCGCCGCGATGCGCTTCACGCCGTCGTCGGTGAAGTCGAGCCGCACGCCTTCGGTTTCGAGCAGCGCCTGATATTGCTTGGTCAGCGCGTTGCGCGGCTCGGTGAGAATGCGCACGAACGCGTCGGCGGACAGGCTCTGCAGTTCGACGCGAATCGGAAAACGGCCCTGCATTTCGGGGATCAGGTCGGACGGCTTGGCCACGTTGAACGCGCCGGCGGCGATGAACAGGATGTGGTCGGTGTGCACGATGCCGTACTTGGTGTTCACGCCGCTGCCTTCGACGATGGGCAGCAGGTCGCGCTGCAC
>PMZC01000120.1 GCA_003170555.1 Deltaproteobacteria bacterium | reverse complement strand
CCATTTCCCCTATACGCAGACCTATCCGACCGATGCCAACCTGCCGGAACATCGCCATTATTCCGACGAGTACGCCGATTATCTGCGCGGTATCTTTTATACCGACGCCGCCGTGGGCAAATTCATTGCCGGGCTGCAACGATATCCGTGGTTCAAGAACACTATCGTTGTGGTGACCGGCGACCACGGTCAACTGTTTTATCCCGACGGCCAGGGCCTGACGATGCCGCAGCGGCAGGAGATTTTTTATCGCCTGCCGCTGCTGATCTACTCGCCGGGCGGCTTGCTGCCCACCGGCCGGCGCCACGTTTTGGGCAGCCAGATGGATATCGCGCCGACGATCATGGATCTGCTCGGCCTCGAAGCGCCGAACGCCTTCATGGGCCGCAGCCTGCTGCGCGCGCCCGACGATCCCACGCGTTATGTGATGATGATTCACGGCGACGAATGGAATATCCGGCGGGGCGACGAATATTGCTACGACCTGCAGGCCCATTGGCGCGACGCCGACTACCGCGGCCTGCCGGCCTCGGCGCTCGCCGAGCGCAGCCCCCGCACCTGTTTTCGCGCCGCCGGCGATCTGTTGCATGACCCGGCGATCACGCCGCTGCCCGTCTCACCCGATGCGCCGGACAGTCTCTTTTCTTACGGCCAGGAATTGGTGCTCTACATTCGCTATCTCCTAAAAAATAACCTCATCTACCGGTAACTTGGGCAAAGCCATCCGCGCGGTGAGGGTTTCTGGCGATCGGAATCATGGCTTTACGGTTCGACGCTGCTGCACGTCGATCGTAGCCATCACGATCAGCGCTGCATCACAGATCGGAGCGGATGACAAACGGAACCGCGCGGCATTCTTCCCGCTTCGCATAATCCGCCGCGGTGTAATCCCAGCCCATGAAGACGCGCGATTGCAACATTTCGCACCGCGCCGCCGGACTCAGCGCCGGATCGGAGAACAGATCCGCCATGATCGCGGCTTCGGTGTCGCGGTTGGTATCCAGGCGAACGCCGCCGCCTTCAGGCGTGTCGAGAATGATTTGGTGTTTCGTGGCGTCGTACGGCGACCATGCCGCCTGATCGTGATGCGTTCCGCGGCCCGGATCGCCGTGATGCGCGAATTCGCCCCAGTACGACATCACTGCCTGCGCCAGCGCGAGGCGGCTCGCGCGGGTTTGTGCGCTGAAAAGCTTGTTACCCAGGCGGCTGCCGAGATTGAAGTGGCCGAAGACAAAAGGGATTTCCATGGCGTGCGCCGCACCGAGCATCTTGGATAGATCGGCCCCGAGTATCGTCGGTTCCTCGTCCCAATCGAAGCGGTAGACGAAGACCTTCGGTTCCAGCGCCTGCATCGCCGCGGCGGGCTGATCGACCCCGGCCAACTTGGCGAAGCGCGTGAGGTAATCGGCGACTTTCAGATACAGTTTCTCATTGGTGAAACGCGGGATGATGCCGCACTCCATCTTGAAAAATCGCGGATCGCCGAACAGGAACAGCCGCCCCTCGTCGCGATTGGTTCCGGTGATGAACGGCACGCGGTTCCACACATCGCTGTGGCCGAGATTGCGCCAGCCACCCTTGGCGATCACGGCGCCGTCGTCGAAGAGTTGCGGATAGATCGCGAGCCGTTTCGGAATGGACGATTCCAGAATCTCCTTCGCTGTTTTCGAACGCAAGTACGCGGAGGTCTCCGAAGTGGACATCGCGGCCATCTTGGCTTTCGCCGCGTCGCGATCGAGATGAAAATCTTTTTGAATGAGCGCGAGCATGATTTCGGCCGAGCTCCGGCGGCTGCCTTGCTCCGGCGCGTCCGTGAGGTTCTCCGCTTCCGCCGCGGACGAACAATAGACGCCGCCGCTTTCAGCGATGCCGCCTTGGAACAAGCCTTTGGCCAACGGTGAGATCAGCAGCGAGTACACGTTTCGCGCGCCCGCCGATTCGCCGAAGATGGTCACCCGCCCGGGGTCGCCGCCGAAGGCCGCGATGTTGTCGTGCACCCAACGCAGCGCCGTGATCGTATCCAGCGTGCCGAAGTTGCCGGACCGCTCCGTGTCGGTGCGCGCCGAATCGCGCAGCGCCGCGTGGCGGAACCAGCCGAGCGGGCCGAGGCGGTATTGAATCGTCACCACGATGACATTCTGCGTGACCGCCAGGTTGCCGCCTTCATACATCGTCGTGGTCCCGACGGAATTTCCGCCGCCGTGAATCCACACCATCACCGGCAGTCGATCGGCGTCGCGCGGAATCGCATTGGCGACGATTGGCGGAGAGTACACATTCAAGAACAGACAGTCCTCATTGCCGACGGCCTCGCCGGCTTTGCCTTCCACGCCGGCGATGATGCTCGCGAACTGCGGGCACGCGGCGCCGAACGTCAGCGCCTGGTACGCGCCGGTCCACGGTTTCGCCGGAACCGGATCGCGCCAGCGCAAATCACCGACCGGCGGTTCGGCGTAGCGAAGGCCGAGCCACGCGTAGGCGCCATAGCGGCCTTGTCCGCCGACCACCTCGCCGCCTTGCAAGACGCGTTTGGTTTGCGGGTCGGCCTTGTCGATCCGGTATGGCGCACCCTGACCGCACGCGGAAACAAAAAGCGCCGTCACGAGAACGATCAGGCATGTAACAATTTGAAAATGACGCCGACGATTCACCGTTCTTCCTCCACTGCGATTCACTTTCGCACCGCAAGACTTGAGTTCGGACGGGCATTTTAGTTGCGTTTCACTCGATTGGCAAAACAATAAGGCAAGAAAAATGTGGCGCGGACGCCGCCGGTATTGAGGGATAACCGGGGACATCAGGGCTGCCGCAAAAGGCCTACTTTTCCGTCCTGAACGAGATGAGGGAAACCAGTACGCGGACTCGCCCGCCGGAAGGGATTTTTCCTCCCAAATTCCGCCTTCGTCCGAGCCGTCGACCGAGAACAAGCGATAGACGAGGTCCCCGCCCATCGGAAACTCCTGGTACTTCCAGCCGAACAATTTGGCGTGAAAGACCTGGGCCTTCGCGGCATCGCGGGTCAGCAGTTCATACCAACGGAAATCACCGACTAACATGTCACGTCTCTTCTTTGAAAAATCTTGCCTACCGTAAGCACGAAAAGAGGGAGATCAAGATTGATTCGGGGGCAAGATTTGGGGGTTACAACGCCAGCGGTTTCGTGTAGACCGCGCCGGCGCCGCCGACGGGGCACGCGGCTTCGCACAGGCCGCAGCCGATGCAAAGGTGGTTCACCACTTCCGGCAGCAGGAGCGTTTCGCCCCAGGGCAGCGCGAGACCGGAAGCGGTCATCTTGATCGCCTGCACCGGGCACGCGGCGAAACAAACCAGGCACGGGGTTTTACGGCTGTGGGGCACGCAACGGCTCCGGTCGATAGCGGCCAGCCCGAGGCGCTGCTCATTTTTTTTGGCGAGCGACAGCGGCCGGATGGCGCCGGTCGGGCAGACTTGTCCGCAGGCGTTGCATTCATATGAACAACCGCCGTCGCGGCCCGACAACCGCGGCGCTTCGTGCCACCAGATGCGCGATTGGCCATGATCGGGGCGCAATCCGGTCGTCGGACAAACGCGCAGGCAGGAGCCGCAGCGGATGCACTGGTTTCGGAATTCGTCGTCCGGCACGGCCCCCGGCGGACGCAACACCGCGGCGGGTTTTTTTACCGGCGCCTCGTACGTGCGCAGTCCCCAGGCGAGAGCGGCGCCGCCGGCCAGCGACAAGAGGAACTGTCGGCGCGCCAGGTCGGGCCGGCTGACCACCGGCGCGCGCAGATAGCTAAACGAAATCGCGTTGACCGGGCAGACCGCATCGCACTCGCGGCAATGCACGCACTCCGCGCGATTCTGCTTCGGCGGCGTTTCGGCCAGCGCGAGCATCCGGCAACGTTCAACGCACGTTCCGCAGCGCGTACAGGCGTCGCTCACGCGAAACCGAAAACTCGAAACCGACGTGACCGTTCCGAGCAACGCGCCCAGCGGACAAACCACGCGGCAGAAACCGCGGCGACCGAGCGCGGCGGCGAGTGTGATCAAGATCGCGGCCAGCGCGATTCCCAAAGCGATCTCGGCGCCATCGCCGACTACCAGCGCGCCGACGCGGGCGACGATGTTCAGCGGATCGATCAGCCAGGCCGCCGCGAATCCCGCAGCCGCCAGCAACGCGCCGACGATCAACAAGTGGTATTTCAGCATGCGCCATTGCGCCGCGCGCGGCCGCCGGCGCAGCACGAAGTCGAGGCCGTCGATCAGCGTACCGAGCGGGCAGATCCAGCCGCAGAACGCGCGGCCGAAGAGCAGCGTCGCCACGACGAGAACGGCCGTCGAAATCAGCGCGGCGAACGCAACGCGCAACGCGAGCGCGGCGCCGCCGGTGGTCAACGCGTCAGCTTGAAAAAGCAAGCGACCGAGGCGCCCCTGCAATGGAACCGCCAGACAAAATGCGAAGAGCGCCAGTACGCCGAGTTGGACCGCGATACGCCGCCTACGCATGGTCGGCCTCGCGGTTGACGCGCACGCCGCCGACCGGGCAGGTCGCCACGCAATAGCCGCAACGAATGCACAGTTGATCGGAAATGGCGATGGCGCCTGGCGCGACGGTGATCGCGTTGGTCGGGCAGATCGACACGCAACCGTTGCACGCGACGCACGACGACAAGACGGATACCTTGTGCTTGGCGATCAGGTCGCGTTGTTCCCCGCAGCCGGGCAGGGCGTGCAGCGCCAGCACGCCGCCCAACGCGCCGACCGACAGCAGCAAGAAACCGCGCCGATCCAGCGTGCGCGGCGGGCTTGGTTCGCTAGGGCCGGCCACGACTCAACTCACGTTTCCTTTTTCCCAGCGCTGTTCGATTTCGTTGTACAACGGCTGGAGTTGCGCGCGGTAAACGGCCAGATCGGCGGCTTTCATCGATGGCGCCTTGGCGATCGTCTCGGCCGCGACGCGACCGCTCCACGCCGCCGGCCAGATGCCTTCGCCGATGCTGCGATCAATCAATCGGGCCGCGGTTCCGGCGACGATCAGCCCGTCGGCGTACGGCCGTTCCAGCGGCGGAACGAGCGGATACGCGCCCACGACCGTCTCGCCGATGTGACCGCCGGAAATGGCCGGACAGGCCGCGAGCGCTTTCGCCAGCGCGCGCCGCAATTGCGAGCCTTGGTTCGCCGGCAAGACCAGGCCGACGGACGCCTGGCGCGGTCCCGACGGAATGACCCAGAAGTAGAAGGGGTAGCGATGAGCCAGATACTGGACTTGAAAGGTCCAGGGCGTTTTCACGTTGGCTTCGACCAGGCGGTAGATGAGGCATGCGCC
>PMZC01000119.1:2126-7452 GCA_003170555.1 Deltaproteobacteria bacterium | reverse complement strand
CCTGCTGCCCGGCCTCATCGACGCCCACGTGCACATGGCGACCGTGGAGCCCAATGTCGGTGAGCAGCTGCGCAGGAACCACTTCTCCATGCTGATCATCCGGTCCCTGAAGGTGCTCGCGGAGACCCTCGACCAGGGCTTCACCACGGCCCGGGACTGCGGCGGCATCGATGCCGGCTACCGCCAGGCGGTGGCCGACGGCCTGGTCCCGGGGCCCCGCCTCTCGGTGTGCGGCACCTACCTTTCCCAGACCGGCGGCCACGGCGACAAGCGACTTCCCACGGAAATCTGTGCGCCCTACCTGCGCGCCTCCGGCGGCATCACCGGCATCTGCGACGGGGTGGACGAAGTGCGCCAGGGCGCCCGGGAGCAGCTGCGCCGGGGGGCGGACTTCATCAAGATCATGGCCGGCGGCGGGGCGGCGTCGCACAGCGACGAGCTGGATACCTCCCAGTATTCCCTTGAGGAAATGCAGGCCGCCGTGGACGAGGCCGAGGCCGCCGGCAAAATGCCGCCCGTGGTGCTCGTGATGCCCGATCTATCGCTTTCGGGCAACGGCCTGGATGACCCACGCACGCCGTGGGAAGACACCGGCTACAGTTGGGGCATCAACTCGAATCTCGGGCGCTACGGCGATTTCGTGATGAACGAACTGTTGCCGTGGATCGCGACGCACTACCGTGTGCGCACCGATCCGGCGGGCACGATTCTGCTCGGCGGTTCGGCGGGCGGAATGGTCGCGATCAACCTGATGATCGGCGATCCGCGGCGCTTTCCCAATGTCGGCGCGTTTTATCCGGCGCTAGATTTGCGCTACTCGTGCGACGGCGAGCGTCTTGAGAGCTACGACCCGGCCTGCTACCGGCCGATCACCGACGACAAACCCAGTCGGCCGATGGCGATCGGTCCGGTGAAAGGCCTGACCGGCACCGAGCGCAACCTGCTGTATCCGGTCTTCGATTCCGATCGCTGGGCCGGGCCGATCTGGCGGACCAACCTCCCGGTGTGGCAGCGCGTACGCGAGATCAACCCGGTCGACCGTCTGCGCGACAAGAAACCGGATCTGCACGGCGCGCATTTGTGGTACGTCGTCGGCGACGAGGACGATTTCAACATCGAGTCGCAATCGCCGGTGTTCGACGCCTTGGCCCTGCCACTGGGTCTCGAGATCGAGCCGCGCGACCACATCCGCCCCGGCCGCCACGATATCCCGTTCATTCAGCAAAACATCGCCGACGCCATCGCCTGGATCGCACGGCGATTAAACTAAAAAGGCCGGCGCCCAGGCCGGCCGGAGATTTCTCGCGATCGGTTATGGGAGATAAGCGGCGGGATTCTGGTCGAACTTCTTCTTGCAGTCCGGGCAGCAGAAATAATAGTACCGGCCCTGATAGACGGAGAACGGCGTGGTGTGGTCGATTTTGACGACGTTGCCCATGACCAGACAACTCGCCATCGCGCCCATCGGCTGCGCGCGATCGAACGACACCGGCGGACGATTGCCGGTCGGCGCCGGAGTCGGAGTCAACCGGGACCATTTCGCCGGATCGGCGTCGAACTTCGTCTTGCAGCTCGCGCAACAGAAATAGTAGTACCGGCCCTGATAAATCGAGTACGGCGTATTGCGGTCGATCTTGAAGACGTTTCCCATGACCGGGCAGGTCGCCATCGCGCCGTCAGGCTGCGGGCCGCTGAACGACATCGGCGGATTCGTTTCGGCCTGCGCCGTCGCCGCGATGAGCAGCACCCCAAACAACACCAGCGCGCCGAACAGAACCATCTTCTTCATGATTTCAAATCTCCCTTTGTTGTTTCGACCATTGACTTCGCCGGTCATGAAAAGCCGGCTCGCCGTCTTCCCTTGCTGGACCCCCGGAACGTGATGGTAGTTAGGAGAAAACTCATCATTATGTCCTCCGCGTTCCGCGCCGACCATCAGGAAAAATCTGACTAGGCAGTTCGAAAACCATTACGCGACCAATGCCCGATTGGTATGGGGTATTCGCATTAGGCGACCAAACGCGAGGGTGGGTCGTGAATCCGCCATTTCGTTTCACTGCGGCAGATGCTGCTCGTTCTCCGTCTTCCACTGCGCGGCCTGCTCGGCGAGGTAATCCGGCGTCGCCCAGCCCCACTGCGTGGCGAGGATGTGGCCGTAGCGCCGGCCGACCAACATCAGCGATTGTCGCAGCGCGGCCCAGTGGTCGGCGCGCAACGCGGCGAGCGACGGGCACAGCGCCGCCTCGACGCCGCTGGGCCCTTCGGCGCGCGTCCCGTCCAGGTCGATACTCTGCTGCGAGGCGAGCAGCGGCGTCTTCAACTCGACCAGAAACGCGCTGAGGCGATATTGCACGGCCGGTTTGCCGCCGGTGTCGATTACGGTCAGATGATCCAACGCGACCAACAGCAACAGCGGCGTGCGAAACTGCGCGCGGATTTGCGCGGGGTCGAATTCGTACCACAGCGGCGCGGGCAGGTTGTCGACCGGAATGACCGAACGCACCAGGCATTGCGTGGCGAACGGGTCGTTGAGGTCGCTTTCGTCGGGCGGCATGGTCGTCAACGACTCGCGCGCCGGCGGCGGCGGACGAAACGTCTCCAGCAGCCGGAAGCCGGAGTGATAAGCGCGCCGCGGATCGTGCATCCGCCGCTTCACCCAGACCCGCGCCGGTTCGGCCGCCGCGATGTGCACCTCGCGAAAAAAACCGATCGTCGCCGCCAGCGGCCGCGTCCATTCCTGCGCCACGGCGGACAGGTCGATCGGCTCCTCATTGGTTTCGACCTCAACCTCGCCCGCGCCGCCTAGCGTCTGATGCATCGTACTGATGCGCACCTGGCTCGGCACGCTGATCAGCAGCACGGTCGGATCGACGGTTTCGAAACGTAACTGCGCGGTTAGATACGGCGTCTCCACCTTGGCGCAGGCGGAGACCAGCAAGACAAACAGGGTGGCCAGGCATAAAAGCCACAGTGAATTGCGAGAATTGCGGATTGCGGATTGCGGATTGCGGAATTTCGCTCGCCGAGGTTTTTCTCCGCCGCCCGATATTCGCAAAATAAAATCGCCTTTCACGCCGGCCNNCCGTTCGCCGGGCAAGGTAGCGCGAAACGATTGGTGCGGCAACCACCCCCCTTGCTTTATTCAATATTTCATATAAAAAGCTATCTACCAAACACACACCCGCTATTCGCGGATGTGCCGAAGGGGGAGAGAGATCATGAGCGTTCAATTGGCGATTCTGGGGTTCTTGCGAGAAAAAGAATTCTACGGCTACGAATTGAAAAAGGTCATGGAGCGCTTCATGGCCGAGTGGTCGGACATCAAGTTCGGCTCGATCTACTACGCGCTCGAAAAACTGGCGCAGGATGGGTTGGTCGAGCCGGTGCGCGAAGAGAAAACGGGCAACAATCCGGCGCGCACGATTTTCCGCATCACCGACGCGGGCCAGGAGGCGTTTCAAAAATTGTTGGGGGAAAACCTACGCAATTTCCAGCGGCAATATTATCCTCTCGACATTGGCCTGTTCTTCTCGTTTAACCTCGACCGCGGCAAGGTGTCCGCCATGTTACGGGACAAAGCCGGTTTTATCCGGGAATTGCTCGACCATTTGAACTCGCACGAGGAACGGTTGCGTCAAAATCCGCACATCCCGGAGATGGCTTCGTGGCTGGTGCGGCACTCGCGCGAGCATCTGGAGGCCGAGGTCGCCTGGCTGCTTTCGCTGGCCGAGCAGTACGAGCAGCACGATCTATTCAACGGCATGAACGTGCGCGATTATCTCGATCTGGACCGGCGCCACAGTACCGGCGAAGAGGAAAGCTTGCATTCGCGCGGCAAGCGGGGGTAGCCATGAAAAGAATCCTGTTTCTGTTACTCGTTTGCGGCCTGACGCTCTGGGCGACGACCGCACTGGCTGAAGAGTTGACGCTGGACCAGGCGGTTCAACTCGCCTTGAAAAACAACCAACTGCTGCAGGCCGCGCAGCAAGATACCGCGGCGGCGCAATGGGGCTTCCGCCGGTCGATCTCGGGGTGGCTGCCGCACGCGTCATTTCAGTGGGCCTGGGAGCATCCGGACCCGCGCACGTTCGACCGGGCCGACCAAGGCTTTCGCGCGACGCAGAGCTTAGGCGGCGCCGGAACGGGAACCGGAACCAGCCTGACCGGCACGGGCTCGTCCGCTCAGCGCACCCTGTACCGCGACAACTACAGCAATCAGTTCCAGATCGTGCAGCCGCTGTTCAACGCGAGCACCGAGTACCTGGCGATCCGCTCCGGATCGATCAACGAGCGCGTGGCCCGGCTGACGGAACTCGATCAGGCGTTGCAGCTCACGCGCAACGTCAAACAGGCCTATTACGCCGCGGCGCAAAACTACGCGCTGATCGGCGTGGCGCGCGAATCGTTGTCGCTGGCGCAGGAATCGTTGCGCTTGTCGCAAGCGCGCGTGGAAGTCGGCCAGGCGGCGCAGAGCGAAGTGCTGCGTTGGGAAGCGGAAGTGGCCAACGCGGAAGGGGCGCTCGTCGGCGCGGAGAACACCTACTCCCAGGCGATGATGGCCCTGGCGCACCTGATCGGCGCCTCGTATGACCAGAAATACGAACTGACCGCGCTGCCGCAGAACGTCACCCCGGCCGAGCTGGCGACCGCCGAGCAATCCGCCGGCGCGGGCGCGCAGACGCCGTTGTCGGTCGATCGCCACCCGGCGGTGGCCGCGGCGCGCGGCAACATCGACCTGGCCGAGGTGGAATACGAACGCACGTGGGGATCGATGCTGCCCAGCGCGAACTTCACCTACACGTACGACTGGCAGACGGACGACACGCCGTGGCCGCACGGCGTGCGAAGCTGGACGATGGGCGTCGGCGTTTCGATTCCGATCTTCCAGGGCTTCGGCGCGGTGACCGGCATGGAACAAACCGATCACCAGGTCAGCTCCGCGCGCCTCAGGGTCGAGGACGTCAAGCGCACGCTGCTGCAGCAGGCGTACGCCGCGCGGCTCAACCTGCATGCGGCCCGCGTGCAGGTGGATTCGGGCCAGAAAGCGGTGAAGTCGGCGGCGGCCAACCTCGATCTGGTCAAAAGCCAGATGGAGGTCGGCATCGCGACCCTGCTCCAGTTGCTGGACGCGGAACTAACGCGGCGCAATGCGGAATCGACGTTGATCACCGCCATGGCCAATTTTCACACCGCGCTGGCCGACTGGGAATACCTGACCGCGCAGGCGCCCGCGGACTGACGGCGCGTCGGTTTTCGCGCGCTAGCATTCCTGGGGCAACGCCCCAGGTTTTAGGATCGAAACAAAACCCAAGGGCTGAAGGCTGTA
>PMZC01000119.1:0-2023 GCA_003170555.1 Deltaproteobacteria bacterium | reverse complement strand
CCTGGGGCAACGCCCCAGGTTTTGGGATCGAAATAAGACCCAAGGGCTGAAGGCCCGTTTTATTATAGCCTGGGGCAACGCCCCAGGAACTCGGGTTAACCATGCCGCAATCGCTCGCGAATGTTATTATTCATTTGGTGTTTAGCACCAAGGATCGCCGTGCGTTTTTCGACCCGGACATTCGCGCCGAGCTCCACGCCTATCTCGCCGCCGTCGCTCGGAACGCGGGTTGCGACGGCTCTCGCGTCGGCGGAACGGCCGACCACGTTCACGTCGCTGTTCGCTTCTCCCGCACGTCGACCATCGCCGAACTCGTCGAGAATCTCAAAACCTCGTCGTCAAGATGGCTCAAGACGCGTTCGCCCGTATTTGCCGACTTTGCCTGGCAACGCGGCTACGGCGCGTTTTCCGTCGGACCGGCGGATTTCGATGCGCTGATCGCGTACATCGACGGCCAAGAAGAACATCATCGCAAACAGGCTTTTTGCGACGAATATCGCGCTTTTTTGAAAAAATACGGCGTTTCGTTTGACGAACGTTATGTGTGGGATTGATCGCTCACCTGGGGCGCCGCCCCAGGCTGTAATAAAACGGGCCTTTGGCCCTCCCTATTGACCGATTTCCATTACCTGGGGCGTTGCCCCAGGCTGTAATAAAACGGGCCTTTGGCCCTCCCTGTTGATGGCCATCCGTCACCTGGGGCGTTGCCCCAGGTCTTAGGATCGAACCAAAACCCAAGGGCTGAAGGCCCGAACTACTTTGACTGGCGGCCAAAACTATGGCACACGGAAAAACATGGCCGTCATCCCAACCCCGTGGGGAACTATTCGCGTGCCGGACGACGTGTCGGCCGACATCGCCTGCGCGCGTTGCGGCACGTGCTGCCGCGCGTTCTTCCTGAGCATCACCGACGAAACGCTGCGCGAATGGCAAGCGCGCCGCGACGCCGGCGACCGCGCGGGCCTGCCGCCCGATCTGGACGCCGTGCTCGAGCTGTTCATCCCGCTGGCCGATCCGCCGCCCACCGCGGAAGGTTCGTGGTATGCGTGCCGCGCCTTCGACGCCGCGACCAATTCGTGCACGCTGCTGGCGACCGATCCGTCGCGCCGTCCGCAGGCCTGTTATGCGTTTCCCTATCTCTATGATTGGGCCTCGCTGCACGAGGCGCCGTATCCGAATTGCCGCATCGTCCGCGAGGCCACCCGACGCCTGGGCGCGCGATTGGGCCGCCATTTGGCGGACGCGGTTATGTCCACAAGCGATTGACACGGCCCGACCCCGATGACAGACTGCGCCACTGTTCCTCGCGCCGGGTGAGGGCGCGAATGATCTGTCAGCGGCGAGAATAAACATGATTGAACGAAGCATCGCGCGCGCCCGGATTCGCGAGTTTATCGCTCGCTTTTTGCGCGCGTCCACCTACCTTTTGCCGGTCTGGCTGGGCCCGGCGATCGTCGTGTTCCTCGCCCACCAGGCGTGGGAGCAGGCCTGGCCGCCGATCACGCCTTTCCTCGTTCTTTCGGGAATATTCGTCATCCTGGCCGCCAAGGTTTATGCGCTGGCGGGGATGTCGAAAAAACGCATCGCCGCCCTGCTCGACGCGCGGGCCGGTCTCAAGGACCGCCTGAGCAACGCGCTGGAGTTTTCCGCGCGCCGCGAACGCGCGCCGCTGATGGAACTGGCCATCGCCGACGCCGCGGAAACGGCGGCGGGGCTCGAGTTGCGGCGCCTCGCGCCGGCGTGGACGCCCGGCAACGGCCGGCGCTTGATCACGCTGCTGGCGCTGCTGCCGCTGCTCTACGTCGCGGCGGCGGTCGACCTCGGCGCGCTGTTCGCGAAGCGACATCCGGCCGCGCCGGGAGCGGCGCCCGCGCTGCCGCCGGAGTTGGCGGGCAGCGGCTTTCGCGAATTGCCCACCGGCCGCGAATTGTTGCCGGCGCTCACCGGTTTGCGCGGCCTGATCGGCGCCTGGCGCGATCGCCTGGCTGAGCTGCGTGAACGCGCGCAAGCGGCGGCGCGGCAG
>PMZC01000143.1 GCA_003170555.1 Deltaproteobacteria bacterium | reverse complement strand
GGCAGGTCTGAGACCTGCCCCTACGGAATCGCCCGTGCGTCGCTCCCCGTCTTTTGCTACCATGCTCGCCGGAGGAGCGGTCGATGAAAAAAAACCTCGCCACCAATATGCTCGTGTTCGCGCTGCTGCAAGCCATGGCCGCGAGCTACCGCTGGCGCCCGTCGCTGCGCCGTTATCTGAAAACGCGCTTCGGTTGGATGAACTTCGCGGTCGGCATTCGCACGCTCGATGATTCGGTGGCGCTGAGCATTCGCTTCGCCGACGGCAAGACGAGCGTGTCGTGGGGCATCCCGCACGACGTCGACACCGTGATGCAATTCAAAAATGAATCCGTCATTCTGCAGATGCTCAATCTCACGCCCGACGAAGTGATGAACCTGCTGCTCAAAAACGAGATGTCGCTGCGCGGCAACCTCGCCACGATGAGCAAGTTCAATTTCTTCCTGTCGCTCCTGCTCGAAAACAAACACCGCAAGATGATCGCCGCCAAACGCGCGCGGCAGCAGGCCGAGACCGCCGCGCCGGACGCGCGCGCCGATCGTGAAGGCCCGCGCAAGCTCGCCGATCGCCAGCGCGAAATGCTGCGCGCCGAAAGATGCGACGAGGTGAAGTTCCTCGACGACCCGTACCTCTCGGACTTTTCGCTCGCCGATTTTCCCCGCTTGCAGGAGTTCCTGCACATTCACCGCACGCAGAAACCGGCCGTGTGCCCGGAGCGCGCGACGCTGCTCACCGACTGGTACTACACGAACGGCTTCACGCCGAATCCGACCGCCGAACCGATGCCGCCGGTCACGCGCCAGGCCCTCGCCTTCCAGCACGTGATGGCCAACAAGGCGCCGCTGATTCGCGCGAACGATCTGCTCGCCGGCACGACGACGACCAAGGAAATCGGCGTCGTCGTTTACCCGGAAACACAGGGTACGATGATCTGGGGCGAGCTCAAATCGGTGCGCGAGCGGTTATTGAATCCGTACGACATCGACGACGCGACCCGCGACGTGCTGCACAGCTACGTCTTCCCCTATTGGGAAAAAATCAACGTGCGCGAGTGGGTGCGCAAGGAACACGGCGAACCGTTGTGCCAGCGCCTCGACGAACGCTTCGCGGTGTACTTCCTCTGGAAGACGGTGGCCGTCTCGCACACGATTCCCGATTTCCCGATGCTGCTCGCGCTCGGCACAACCGGTATGAAGCACGAGCTCGAGGAAGACCTTGCGAAGGACCCCGACAACGAGGCGAAGCAGACGCAGCTTCGCGCGATGATGATCGCGTTGGAAGCGCTGGAGACTTACGCCGATCACGTGGCGGAGAAAGTCGAAGCGGAGGCGAAGGCGGAAACTTCGCCGTCGCGTAAGGCCGAATTGACGGCGCTGGCCGAAATTTGCCGCCGCGTGCCGCGCCAGCCCGCGCGTACGTTGCATGAGGCCATCCAGGCGATCTGGCTTTCTTGGATCGCCTTGCACATGGAGAACACCAACGCGGGTTTGTCGCTGGGCCGGCTCGACCAATGGCTGCAACCTTATTTCGCAGCGGACCTGAAAAACATTCGCAGCGGCGAACAGCGCCGCGAATATATTCAGCGCGCGATCGAATTGGTCGGCTGTTTCTATCTGCGCTGCACCGATCACCTGCCGCTGATTCCCGATATCGGCAACTTCCTGTTCGGCGGCAGTTCGTCGGACCAGGCGATCACCCTCGGCGGAACGACGCCCGAAGGCAAGAACGCGGTCAACGACATGACTTTCATTTTCCTGAAGGTCACCGAGATGCTGTCGATCCGCGACCCCAACGTGAACGCGCGCTATCACCCGCAACTGAATTCCGACGCCTACCTCAAGCGCCTGTGCGAGGTGAACCTCATCACCTCCGCCACGCCCTCGATGCACAATGACGTGGCGGTGATGGCGTCGCTCGGCGAGTTCCATTACCCGCCCGAGCACCTGCGCGACTGGTCGGCCACCGGCTGCGTCGAGCCCACGCTGTCCGGCCGCCATATGGGCCACACCAATTGCATGATGATGAACATGGTGGCCGCGCTCGAAATGGCGCTGAACAACGGCCGCCACCCGCTGATGGATTGGGACTTCGGCCCGCACACCGGCGACATCGGCGACGGCGCGTTTACGAGCTTCGATCAATTCTTCGACGCCTTCACCGCGCAATACCAATTTCTGATCGACCAGTCGTGCGAGTACAATAATATCCTCGGTCGCGCGCACGGCTATATCCGGCCGACGCCGCTGCTCTCGACGTTCATCGACGGCTGCCGCCAATCGGGGCGCGATGCATCTGGTGGCGGCGCGCGGTACAACACGTCGGGCGCGGCGTGCATCGGCCTGGCGGACGTCACCGATTCGCTGATGGCCGTCAAGCGCCTAGTGTTCGACGAGAAAAAGGTGTCGTTCGCCGAGCTGAAAAAAGCGGTTGACGCCAACTTCGCGAATGACGCCGCGCTGCTCGCCACCGCGCAGCGACGCGCCCCGAAGTTCGGCTCGGGCGATGAAGAAGCGCTCGCGATGGCCCAGCGCGTCGCCAAGTTCACCCACGATTGCTACGCCGCACACAAAAATTATCGCGGCGGCCAGTACACCGCGGGCTTCTGGTCGATGTCGAACCACGTCGCGTTCGGCTGCCTGACGGGCGCGCTGCCGTCGGGCCGCCTCGCGGGCAAGCCGTTCACGCCGGGCCTCACGCCGGCGCCGCTGGCGTCCGAACATCTGCTCGATCCGATCCGCGACGTTTCGCGGCTCATCCCCGAGCACATGAACAACAACATCGCCTTCAACGTGAAGATCGTGCCCGGCGCGAGCGACAGCCACGCGAAAACGGTGGACAACATCTTCCATTACGTCAAAACGTATTTCGACCTCGGCGGCATGCAGATGCAGCTCAACGTCGTCACTTCGGCGATCTTGCGCGACGCCATGCAGCACCCCGAGGATTACCCGCAACTGCTCGTGCGCATCTCGGGCTACAACGCGTACTTCGTCACGCTGAACCGCGACATGCAGCTCGAGCTGATCGAGCGCGCGGAATACGGCGTCAGTTGAGATGACGCCGCCGCTCATCCTCTACGTGAAACGAAATTGCCTCGACGACGGGCCGGGCATTCGCACGACCGTGTTCTTCAAGGGCTGCCCGCTTTCGTGCGCCTGGTGTCACAACCCGGAAAGCCAAAGCGTCGCGCCCGAGTTGTCGTACGACCGCGAGCGCTGCCTCGGCTGCGGCGCATGCATCATGGCCTGCCCGCGCGAGGCGATCGACCCGGAGTCAGCGGACTACATCAACCGTACGCGCTGCGATTACTGCTTCGCGTGCGTCGAGGTCTGCCCGAGCGGGGCGTTGTCGGCGATGGGCCGGCGGATGTCGGTCGACGAGATCGTCGCGATCATCGAAAAGGACCTGCCCTTTTTCCGCCAGTCGAAAGGCGGCGTCACGCTGTCGGGCGGCGAACCGACGATGTTCGTAGAATTCGCGGCGGCGTTGGCGCGCGCGTGTCGTGAGCGCGGCGTGCACACGCTGCTCGAAACGTGCGGCCAGTTCGAATTCAAATTGTTCCGCGAGCAATTGTTTCCGCAATTGGATTCGATCTACTTCGACGTGAAGCTGATCGACTCCAAGCAACATCGCGAGCATTGCGGCGTCGGCAACGAACGCATCATCGACAACCTGCGCGCGCTGGCGAAACTCGCGAACGACGGCGGCGCGACGGTGCTGCCGCGCATTCCGCTCGCGCCCGGCGTCACCGACACCGACGAAAACCTGCGCGGCCTGGCGAGCCTGCTGCACGAACTCGGTTTCCGCGCCGTCGCGCTGCTGCCTTACAACCCGACGTGGCACAAGAAGTCGAAGATGCTCGGCCGGGCGCCGCGTTTCGCCGCGACGAACTGGCTGAGCGCCGAGCGCCTCGCGCAATGCCGGTCGTTTTTCCACGAATTCGAAATTTTCTAAAGCAACCGCTATCTCTTGACCCTCGTCGCGCGTTTTGCGATACTCGAAAAGACAGGAGTAGCCTCGATTAAATGGTGTTTCTGCTAACTTTGGGAAAGGATACTAACTCATGGCCATCGATATCTTTACCAGACAAGAAATAACAAAGGTAGAAGACGAACATGTTATTCCTCGTTTTCTTAAAGGCAACTTACACTCAGACTCGATTATCGACGCGGAAACGAATCACCTGTTTGGAAGTACCCTTGATAAAGCTTTTCAGGCCGATCTTTTATTTTTCGTTAATCAACTCGGCTTAACGAGTAGGCGGGGCAAGACTGCGGGGTTTGAAATCGTGCCCGAGGACGGCGACGTCAAGATCATGTCCGGCGGAAAACCTATGTTGAAACGGCCAGCCATTCGTGAGGAAGACGTTGAGGGAAAGAAAAAGATTACGATCTCGGCTCGGTCGGTAGAGGAGTTGAAAAACCTAACAAAGGCAGTCGAAAAAAAATTCTCCGTAAAAATTGACCTTGAGAAGGAAAAATCGACCTTTTGGAGAAAGTTCGTTAAAGAACCCATTATGCACAAGTTGGACTTCGGAGGACCGGTCCAGCTCCGAGAGGTCGCGAAGATCTGTCTTGAGTTCGCGGCGTTGGAACTCGGCTCACCGGCCGTGCTCTCAGCTTCATTCGACGACGTACGAAACTGGGTGTATCATGGCGCCAAAACCTTCGAAGTAATCTCCGCCGAAAGTTATCAAGAAGAGCAGAATCATGCGAGTTTGGACCACAGAGAAGTAATCTGGTCCGGCTTGCCCGAAGCTCCGGCCGCCCGTTTTCAGCATCGGTTGTTCCTTTTCTCGGGAACACGTTACGGAGGATGTTGGGCGTGTTTCGAGATATTCCATTTCGTCCGGTTCTCGGTGGTATTGTCTTTAGACAAAACACTACCCGACNNATATCTAATCGATCCCCTCACCGAAAATGATCTCCGCGTGAGTGAAATAACACATTCTGCTACGACATCCGTTGTTTTAGGCCATGAATTGGATACGGAGGCGCTAAACAGTGCCACGCGACAATTTCGCGATTCACTTATTGAGTTTCAATGGCATCGGTACGTTGAGCAATTCGTCGAGGAGGAAGTGGCGGCGGCGCTACCGGAGGAGGGTGAAATCATCGAAACTGAACATTTCGAAAAAATCGCCAGCGCGGTAACCACCCGGTTGTTCAACGCTCTAAACAAATTGGATTCCGAAGAAGCGGTTACCATCGACGAATTGCAGAAGAAATTGAGAAGAGGCCGCTAGCATAATCGTATGTTTTGACCTCCCTTCCTCGATTTCCGTGCAGTGCCTCGCGAATTTAGTGGATTTCGAAATCGTCTAGCTCACGACCCTTGACCTGCCCTCGCCGTCGCGCAATAACAGTTATCGAGATCACCTGATGGGGCGCGAGATGAGAAATGCGCGTTTGCCGCTGTTTGCGATCGCGCTGTTCGCGCTGACCGGCGTCGCTTTCGCTTCTTCAACCCATTTCGAAATCGCCCCGACCGTTCCGTTGAGCATCCACGCGCTGTCGCTCGAAGCTAACCGTGACGTCGAGCCGACGTTCGAAACCTATCGGCCCACGGTTCCGCTGATCGAGCGCGACACGGCGGCGACCGCCGAACGGATCGGCTTCTATCCGTATTGGGTCACCGTGCCGCCGGCGCAACTGCCATATGCATTTCTCAGCACCATCGCCTTCTTCTCCATCGAGATCAATCAATCCGGCGCGGTGACGAACGTGCACGGTTGGCCCGACGGCGACCTGGTGGACACGGCGCACGCGCATGGCACAAAGGTCATCGTCACGATCACCAACTTCAGCGCGAGCCAGCAGCAGACGCTGCTCGCGTCGTCCGCGTATCGCGCCACGGCGATCAGCAACATCGTGCACCAGGTCGACGTGGGCGGCGCCGACGGTGTCAACATCGACTTCGAAAACCTGCCCGTGTCCGCCAAGGCCAACTTCGTCACGTTCATCGGCGAGATGGACGCGGCGCTGCACCAGTTGCTCGACAATCCGCACCTCAGCGTTTGCACCCCGGCGATCGATTGGGCCGGGTCATACGACTACGACAAGCTCGCCGCGCACGCCGACTATTTGTTCATCATGGCGTACGACTATCACTACTCGGGCGGCGATCCCGGGCCGGTGGCGCCGTTGTACGCGGGCGGGATCTGGCCGAGCTGGTGCGGCATCGACTACACGCTCGACGACTACGAAACGTATCTCTCGCCCTACACGCTGGCGAAGGTCGTGCTCGGCTTGCCGCTGTACGGCTACGATTGGCCGACGACCTCCGCGGCCGTGCCCGGCGTCGCCACGGGCTCGGGCAGTGCGGTGCTGCAGCACGACGCGATCGCCATGGCGCACGACGGCCAACACGGCGCGCGGCAATGGGACGCCGACAGCCAAACGCCGTACCTCGTTTACGACGACGGCGGCTGGCGCCAGCTTTGGTACACCGACTACTTCGGGCTGGCCCAGCGGATCAAATTCGGCAAGCTGCGCGGCGTCGGCGGCTGGGGTTATTGGGCGCTCGGCTACAACCGCGCCGACTCGATCTACGTGACCACGATCGGCCGCGAAGCCGGCGACGACGGACCATGAAGCTCAACTGGTTCGAAACGCTGCTGATGAACAACCCGGTGCGGGCGTTTGTGCAGCGACGCTACGAGGCGCCGCGTCTGGCGAAGATCGCCTACCGGCCGTTCAATGACGCGACCGCGTTGATCATCGGCTGCGGGCGCGGCGTCGATGTGCACATCGCCTTCGAGATGTACCAGGTGCAAAGCGTGACGGCGATCGACATCGACCCGGCCCAGGTGGATCGCGCGCGCAAGCTGCTCGGCGACCAATACCGCGACCTGCTGACGTTGCAGGTCGGCGACGCGTCCGCCATACCGTTCGCCGACGAAAGCTTCGACCTCGTGCTCGACTTCGGCGTCATCCACCACGTGCCCGACTGGCGGCAGGCCATTCGCGAAATCCACCGCGTGCTCAGCCCCGGCGGTCAGTTCGTGTTCGAAGATATCCCGGGACACAAGCTGTACTCCTGGCATTATCGGACCTTTACCGATTATCCGCGGGAAAACCGCTTTGAGCTGTCGGACTTCCGCGACGAGTGCGAGGCAGCCGGATTCGTCATCGGCGATCACCTCGAATCGTTCTTCGGCTTTTTTCGCGGGGCCGCGCTGAAGAAGGCCGAGGCTGCTTGACGCTCGCCCGCCAACTCCATTAGCGTGAATCGATTTCAGCAACAGAGAGCGGGGCTTTCGTGGAACGCCGGCAGAGCACGACCGCCAGACGCATCATCGTCGCCGCGCTGACGTGGTTGGTCGCCCTGCTGATCGTCGAGGCGGGCGTGCGCGCGATTCATCCGGAGGCCGGCCGGCCGATCTACCCCGGCTATCCCGCGGGCCTGGTCGTGCCGGACGCGACCCTCGGCCACGCTTTCGCGCCCAACTTCGCCGGTTCGTTCCCGGCGGCGAATCTCCGCGACATTCCGATCACGACCAACGCGCTGGGCTATCGCGACGTGGAATGGGCGGCGCCCGACCCGGCCCGTCCGCGCGTGATGGTGCTCGGCGATTCGGTCGCCTTCGGCAGCGCGGTGCGGCGCGAGGATCGCTTCAGCGAACGCGCGGCGGATGTGCTCGGCCACCAGCTCCGGCCCGCCGAGTTCTGCAACTGCGGCGTCAACGACTACAACATCGAGCAATACGCGACGGTGCTGCGTCAGCGCGGCCCGGCGTTGCAGCCGCGCGTCGTGTTGGTCGCTCTGGTGCTCAACGACGCCGAGTCGATGGACCCCGACGATGCGCGCTACATCGCCCTCGCCCGTGCGGGTCGCGGCGGCGGCGCGGCGCGGCTGCGCTGGTGGGCGTATGAATATCGATTCGACGCCGGCCAGAGTTACCTTTTCAACTTCGCGCGGCGGGCGATCAAGACGCGGCTGTGGCAGTCGACGAATTACGGCGCGCGGCTGACCCGGCGCTACAACGACGAAACGTGGGCCAACCTCGCGCGCCTCTACGCCGACGGCCGCGGCCTGGCGCGCCTGCGCGAAAACCTGACCGCGATGAATACGTTCGCGCGCGACCAACTCCGGGCGCGGCTGGCGGTCGTCGTCTTCGCGTATCATCGCCAGCTCACGGCCAACGACCCGGCCCTTTCGCGCAAGATCGACGCGCTGTTGCAGGTGCTGAACATCCCGACCGTCGATCTGTTCGACGTCTTCCTCTCGAAAGGACCGGCCGCCGATCTCTACGTTCCCGGCGACGATGTGCACCCGAACATCGCCGGCCACCAACTGGCGGGCGAAGCCGTCGCGGAACTCATCACGCCGTTGTTACAGTAATTGAAAGCTGGGTTCGCCGGGCGAACTCGTTATCCGGTTAAGTAAGGCGTCCCCGGAACTGTAGTAGTGCCACGATTCGACCTGGAAAAAATCGAAATAGGCCACGCCGCCTTCGTCGGTTCCATTACCGTCGATGATTTTGAACCCCGAATAGCCGTCGTTAAACGAAATTCCTGAGTGCATTCCGACGCAATTTGTTGCTTCGTTATTCAGCCGCACATCGTAAAGGCCAGAGACGGCAATGCTGATTTCAATTTGTTCTCTTGTCGCAGGCGCGATGGTTGCACATTGCAGATTATGGCCCCCATTCCTGGAGTCCCAAGCCATGATCTTTTTCTCGAAAATGACCAACTGCAGGAATTCATGGGGTTGTTTTCCGTCGACGGTGAAAATGAGGCCATGGGCGTTGTCAACGGCGAAGACTGCCGATACGAGGATGTCACCGGCCACGTCGTCAGGAAACAAAGCCGCAGTAACCCCTGAGTCGCCCATTCCGACACCGCCATACCCGCCGTTGATTTCTAACACATGTTCGTGGGGTGAGAAAAACAGGTCCGGGTAGGGGGTTTCGACCACCTGTATTGTGGTTGACCCATAGGTTTCGACCGACCACCACGGACCGGGAGGCGGTTCGCCTATCGGGTACGCGGAAAAGTCATAGGAAAACGGGTCAAAGCTGGAGTCATCATCATCCGCGTCATCATCGGCCGTCGTGTCGTCGTCGGCCGATACGTCGTCGTCAATCGTGTCGTCATCCACGATATCGTCGTCTGCGGTGTCGTCGTCGTCCCCGCCGCCGTTGTCGTTTCCTGTCGTGCACGCGCACACGATAAGCGCGATGAGCACCAGGAATATCCGAAGAGAGAGATATTTCATCGCCTAGCCCTCCCGCCATCCGGGATGATCGTAGGGCCGCGGGACGGGCGAAGTCAAACGAGAAGAGGATCGAGGAAGAACGCGCGACCCAGCACGGGCAAGCAGGGCGTACCCGTGCCACACGAGCGCTCGCGCTACCTGATCTCCACCTTCTTCAGCGGATCGGGCGGGCGCGGGGGCGCGGCGCCGGGCAGGCCGTGTTGTTCGAGGTACGTGGCGAAGCCCTGCATCAGCGCCCAGTAGAGCCACTCGCCGATCTTCTCGCCGCCCAGCGGCGTCGGGTGGAAAAAGTCGCCGGCGCCGAGGCGCGGGCTGGCGTTGTACCACCGCGCCATCGAGCCCTCGCCGCCCATCGCGTCGTACGCGCTCCAGAAGGCGATGCCCATTTCCTTGGCGAGCTGGCGCTGCGCCGCGACGATCTTCGGCGTCATCGGATGCGTGATGAGTTGGTCGCCCTGTTTGACGGCGCGGTCGAGCGGCGCGCAAAGCAACAGCGTCGAGTTCGGCAGCGCCTCACGCACGCGCATCAGCAACTGTTTGAGGTCTTTGACGTAGACGCTGATGTCGAGCTGATAGTACGTGTCGTTGGTGCCGATGCCGATGACGACCATCGCCGGATTGCGGTGGCGCAACTGGGCGATCCAGTTTTCGCGCTGGACGCTGAGGTACGTGTTGACGCCGCTGCCGTTGATGCCCTCCGCATCGTAGACGACGCCGGGCGTGGTGCGTTCGAGGATGACGCCGTGCAGGCGAATCTTGTCGCGCTCGGCGATCACCGTCAGCCGGTGCGGGCCGTCGGGAACGGAAAGCTCGGCCCACCCTTCCTGGTAGCCGGCGCCGGACGTATCGACCACGCCCTTGCGTTTGCCGTCGACCAGGACGTCGATCGGTCCGCCGGTTGGTTCGATGGGGAACAGGATTTCGAACCGCGACACGCTTTTTCCCACGCGGCCGCTGGCGACCGTGCCGACTTCCAGTTCCGCGCCGGGTTTATAAGCGACGGCCGTGGCGCCGCCCAGACCGAAACGACGGTCGCGGTGATTGCGGTCGCCCATGTCGAAGCTGATCCACTCCGGGTGCGGCTCGAAGTACAGGTCGTAGGGGCGATACCACGGCTTCGGCCGGCCGCCGAGCACGAACCCGTGGCCGCTGTCGCCGAATTTTTCCTGCAGCAAGCGGCGCTCCGGACCGGGCACCAGTTCCATTTCGATCAGCGAGTCGCCGAAGTGGCAGATGCGCGTGATCGCGCCCGGCTGCTTCATCGCAGTGCGGGCCAACGCCTGATAGAACGCCGCCATGTGACCCGCAGGGTCTTCGATGGGCTGCGTCTTTTTCGCGCGCTCGGCCGACAGCGAACTGATGATGGCGCTCGCATCGGCGGACCAGACGGTCGCGTCACGGCCGGCGAGCACGAACAGCCCGAGCAAAAAGACCGGCAGCAAAACGATGATCGCCAACAGCAGGCGGACTTGTGACCGGCTCATGTTTTCCTCCATCGACTGGGGGTCGTGAACGTTCGACAGCTAATCACAGGAAGGC
>PMZC01000103.1 GCA_003170555.1 Deltaproteobacteria bacterium | reverse complement strand
CACTTGTATACGCGCCCTTGTCGTGATGTGTATTCGACGGGAAGTGTCTTGCCGAACTCCAGGCGGTCGCGGCGCGTATGACCAAATTATCTTGGCCTCTTTCTTGTCGTAAAAACTCCCCGGATGGAGCGACTAGCCCCAGGCAATACGAAAAGGAAACACGAGAATGTAAAAGCCCAGGAGCAACGCGAGCGCGGCCGGCGACGCCGGCAGGACCGTCTTGGTCACCACGTTCCATTTCCAGGTCGCGGCCTTGAAATCCATGCCAAGCACCGCCAGCAACTTGCCGTTATGCGGGTCGAACATCGGCACCATGGCGCTGATCCAGACGCCCCAACGGTCTTTGTAGGGGCCGCCGTCCACGTTTCCCAAACCCGTGGCATACGCCTGGAGCACGTTCTCGGTCGCCTCGTCAAAGGTTTGCCCGGGCGGGGAATAGTCAGCGGAATCGGACGGTTCGGAATCGACGTAGAAAAATATCTTGCCGTCCGGCCTTCGCCCCATCAGATAGATAAAGCGGCACGTGGGGGAGACATTGCGGATCATGGAGAGTTGCTCCTTGAGTCTCAAGTAGTCGGGCGAAGTCAGGTCGGCCTCCGTGCCCGAGAGCGCGGCCACGTTCTTGGTGTCGACCGCCTGTGCGGTCATCTGCGCTTGAAGGAAGATTTCCTCGCGCATTTGCCGATCTACTCGATGCGCCGTCCATTCGATGAACAGCCCGCCGACGGCCAGCAGCGCCAGAGCTGAAATAGCCGGCAACCAACGACGAATGGTGTTTGATATTGGCGTCATGATCGATCCGCCGCCCGGTGAGGCGTGCGACACCAGATCAGCGTTACTGCTGAGTTCAGGCCGCCGACAACTTTTTTCCGGTCTCGACAAATCTACCAACTTCATTACTTATTCCATTTGCCGCTTTCTCGTTTTTGGCGCCCGTCAAGTGCCGCGGCACAACGGACAAATGCAATGCCAATGCCAAGAGAGAAGTTATTTTGCTTTTTCCGTCCGACCGCTATCAGGCCGAAAGCGCACACTTTAATCGGGGAGCGGGTAAATCGCGACGTTTCGCCGTCCGCCGTTCGGGAAACGTTTTCGGGCATCGGTTCCCGCCGTACGGGAATCACCGCCCGCCTTTGCCCACTCGTTTGATTACTCGTTGGCGACGAAGACAAGCCGTCAGCAAAAGCGCCAAGAAGACAAAGCCGTCAAAAATTGCCTAAAGGTGTGCGCCACCGATCAGGGCGTCGTTGCGCGATCAATCGTTATCGCGCCTTAGATAATCGGTATCCCGCAGACGAATCATGATCATACGTTGTTCAAAGTAATTCCAATTAATTCATTTACAATCTAAAAGAACTATGGTAGGCTGATCCCATTAATTGCCGGAAACAGTTTTCGGGAGTTGAGAGGATCCAAGGGGATCCCGTCTATTTTCCGGACCCACCGCCTCGCGCTGGTTTTCCCGCTCAAGACGAACGGTTCGTAAAGTGAACGTCGAATGGACGGCCAAGGTGGTCGTTCGAGCGCCGGCGGGCGTTTTTTCCCGCCATGATTTACGCCGTCTCCGGAAGGCGACGGGCGTGAGAAGAAAGACAGAAGACATGGCCAAGAAGTTGTTCGTAGGAAGCCTAAGTTGGGAAACGACGGATGATCACCTCCAAGCGGCCTTCGCCAAATACGGCGAGATCACCGAGGCCAAGGTCATCATGGACCGCGACACCGGCCGCTCCCGCGGATTCGGGTTCGTCACCTTCGCCGTACCCGAAGATGCCGCCAAGGCGATGAGCGGGCTTGACGGCAAGGAACTCAATGGTCGGACCATCAAGGTCAACGAAGCCCAGGACAAGCCCCGCGACGGCGGCGGCCGGTCCGGCGGCTCTGGCGGCGGACGCGACAACCGCTGGTAATACCGAGCCAGGTCATGCCGAAAGCATGGCTGTGACCGATCATCATCCCCTATTTCTCTGAGAGACGACGCTTGGTTTGTCCGCAAACCGGCGTCGTTTCCATTTTGTCGGCGCGCCGCGGTTTGAGCGAGGAACATTTGCGGCGAAATAACGCTACTGCGGAAGCGTTGTTTACCGTTGCCCGCAGAGTTGGGTGAGCGAGCGAAGCGAGAGGCAAATGGCCCCCCTCCTTCGACTCACTTCCTCTTCGCTGCGCTTCGGGTCGTTCGCTCAGGACTCCATTCGACTCGCACGCCGACGACGGTATTTCCATAGGCGATTTCCGTCGGCCTGCCATGAGCGAGCCTTGAGCATAGCGAAAGGAAACGTGCCCTTCGACTCGGTCATTTCATTTCCTCGCTCAGGACATTCGACTCGCTTCTTTCAAAAGATGGCCTGCCCTTCGACAAGCTCAGGACTATGGCCTGCCATGAGCGAGCGAAGCGAGTCGAATGGAGGCGGCGGGAGTTGAATCGTAAACTCACAAAACTCCCAACCTATTGAAATCGCGGCGTTCTCTCGCAAGATCGTGTAGTTAGCCAAAGAAACATTAATACTCCGTAGACGACGATATTGGTCTTCATACCAGGCTGTCAGGCAATACCGTGGCCCCCAATGGCCCCCAAGATACTTTGCAAGTACCGCGGGAGCCTCCACAACCGAATGACTCCGGCTGTAATGTCCCCTCCCCTTCGATGATTCAACGAAACCCAAAAACCACACCTTAACGGAGAACCGCTATTTGTCCGTGAGGTTCTGACGATCGACATTGTTGGCCGGATCGCAACGGTTTTTTTCTTCAATTGCTCGTGCAGAGATTGGTTCTCGGTAACAGGTTCCGTTTTTCCAGCACCTTACGCACGGCGAGACGAATTTCCGGGAGTTCAAAAGGCTTGGGAAGGTAATCGTCGGCGCCGGCCTTCATCGCCATGACTGCCGAGTCGGCCGAGGCGTATGCCGTGATCATGATCATGCCGATATTCGCCCCAGTCTCTTTGACGGTCCGCAGCACGTCCAGGCCGCTGATGCCCGGCAGCCTCAGATCGGTGATCAACAAGTCGTAGTCCGCGTCCCGAAGGAGGACCAGCGCTTCTTCCCCGCTTTCCGCCGCATCGACTTCGTAGCCGTCCTTCCGCAGAATCGACCGCAACGCGGCGCGCATGACCACGTCGTCTTCGACGATCAGTACTCTGATGGTTGGCACGTTGTTCGCTTTCGGCCGGTCACGCCGTCTCCGGCAATGGATCGAGCGGCGCCGCGTCCACCGGCAGTTCGATGGTGAAGACGGCGCCTGCGGCGCCGCCCTGGGCGGCCGCTTCCTCCGCGGTGGCGCTGGCGACGTAAATATTCCCGCCCAGTTGCTTAATCATGTTGCGACTAAGAAACAACCCGAGACCAATCCCCGCTTCCCTTTTGGTCGTATAGAATGGGTCGAAGACCTGGTCGATCTTGTCGCGTGAAATTCCCCGACCCGTATCCGCGATCTCGACCCGAATTCTCTTCGACGGCGACAAAAAGCTCGTCGTCACCGTAAGAACGCCGCCTTTCTGCATTGCTTCCAAAGCGTTGGCGCACACGTTGGCGAAGATCTGCTGTAAAACGTCCGGATCGGCGGCCACGGCGGGCAAACCGGACTCGATTTTTCGTTCGATGTCGATATGATTGGCGATGCAATACGGCTCGGCGATCTTCAACACTTTGGCCAACAGGGTGTTGACGTCAGCAGTGGTGTCCGGTTCGTGTGGTCGCCGCGCGAAATCCAGCAGATTGTGCACGATGTGGGCGCAATGCCGGATCTGGTCTTCCGCAATGCTCAAGTTGGCTCGTAGCGGCGAACCCGGTTCTCCCACCTCCTCCATCGTCATTTGCACGTATACGAGAGCATTCGCCAACGGCGTGTTCAACTCGTGCGCCATGCCCGCGGTCAACAACCCCATCGAAGCCAATCGGTCTTTTTGGACCATTTGAAACTCGAGTTCCCGTTCCCGGCGGTCCGTTCGTTCCATCGAGTTCACAATCAAAGTCACCAAGAGACCGGCCGCCGCCGCATTAAACAGGAACATCGCCAAGGCCCAGCCGATCGCTTTGCCGCGTTGAATATTGATTAGGCTCTTGAACTCGTCGACGTTGAACTCCGCGATGGAGAACCATGGGGCCTCAACCGCGCGTTGTTGCACTCGCAGGACTCGTTTGCCGCGGTAGTCGACGCGTTCAACGATGATGCGGCTCTTGCCGGCGCCGTGCGGTTGATCGAGCGTGAGCCGGTCTTCGAAAATTCGACGGCCGACCCGGCTGGAAGCCAACAGATGGCCGTCGCCGCTGACCACCAGCACCTCGGCCGTCTGGCCAAATTGCACCTGCCGGACCCAGTCCGCCACCGGTTTCAACCCCAAGATCGCCCCCGCCATGGCGGCGCTCCGTCCGCCGCCGCTGATGGGTACGGCTATGAGAAATAACAGTTCACCGGAGCCGGAATCCAGGTAGGGGTTGCCGACGTACTCGCGGCCCGCGCGAATTTCCTGCATCGCGGCCTGCAACAGCGGACTGTCGTCCGGCGGCGGCGTCCCGGCCGGGTTTCCGGTCACCCGGCCGGCGGCATCGGTGATGAAGACCGTGCGGTAGACCCGATAGGTGCTTCGAATCGACTGGCTTACTTTGTCGCGCTGGGCGACTTCCAGCGCCGACGTGCCCACCCCGGCGCGCGACAGCACCCGCATGTCGCCAAGACGTTCGCCGACGAAAGAGTCAGTGATGTCCGCGCCGTCGTCGGCCAGGGTGGTCAAATGAGAGACGGTTCGTTCCCGTAATATTTGCTCCTCGGAACGGCCCATCCGATAGCCAAGAACCAGCACCGGGGCCAGCGAGATCACGAGCATGGCGGCGAAAAGAAGAATTCTTGTCTGTCGAAAATTCACGCGCGGGGATCTCGATTCTCTTCCGTTAATAGAATTTCTATTGTAAACCTCGCCGGCGGAGCGTTCAATCCAAACAGATCAAGACCGTGGCTCGCCTTGTCGCCTCCCTTCGGGCCAGGATTGCGGCCGCCAGGCAAAACAGCAGGGCGGATTCAAGGTGGGCCGGATTACGAAGTCCGCGCCGTTGCGCCGAACGAAGTCTTTCGTTGTCGCAGGCGGAAATCACCGGGCGCCGGGGTTCAACCGTCGGTCGAAGAAGTCGATGATTTTGTCCCATTGGCCGGCGTAGCCGTACGGCGTCCGGAGCACTGGGATCTGGGAAGTCGACAGGTCATTGATCGCGCGGCTATAAGGCCGGAGTGACGGCACGATGGCGTCATTGATATGGCTCCGGTACGGCTGCCAATACTCGGTGGTGTTGTCGCTGACATACGCAGCGAAAACGGGCATGATCCGGATCAACAAGTTGCCGCTGGTGCTGCCGCCGGAATGGCCGATCAATCCATAGCGTGCATGTTTGCCGAGTTTGTGATACAGGTACTCGTACCCCAACAACATCTCGTATTCGTGCATGCCCAGCAAGGTGAATCCGTGAGCCAAAAAGACCCGGCTCAAAAGGTCTTCGTTAGCATCGGCGTTATTGACCCGCATGGTCAGCAGCAATACCGCCATGCCTCGCGCGCGCAAGTCGGCGATCCGCGGGAAATCTTCGAGATAACGCTGGGCCGTTTCGCCATGGCCGTGAAAAACCAACACGGCCGATTTTGGATTTTTGTGTTTGGGAAGTAGAAGCACACCTTCGAACGTGCCAACCCAGGGGTCACGAAACAACAGGGTTTGCGTCACGCCATCGGGCGTCGATTCCTCTTTGGAAACGACCACGCGCAACTCGCGCTTGCCTCGCCCTTCGAGCAGGAAGCGGATATTAAGGCGATCCACGATATTTTTACGCAACTGAAGCGCGTCGGGAGGAGGGGTAAGAAAGGGCTTCGACGAAATCGTTTTCGTAAACGCTTGCGAGATTTGCCGATCGGTCTGAGGGTGAGAATACTCGGCGGCTTTGTCAAGAAAACCGAGATAATCGTCGTAACATGCGCCGGGGTCGAGATAGTTCCACGTTGCGGTCAAGTCTCTCGTTTCAACCACGTTCGAGAAGTCAGTCAGGAATTGATCAGATTGGAGATCTCTATCCTTTTTCACTAGTCTTTGATAGTCGCACATGGTCAAAAAGAAAAACGATCCGCAAAGCAGAGTAATTACCAAGATCGGGAGTCGCAACCGCAACATGAACGTCCCGCCTCCACCCGAACAACTACGCGAACTTGCTCCGCCACCGTTTCAGCCACAAACCCACAATCAATTGCCAAACAGAATTATTCCGAGTTCGCGTAATTCTGCGAAATTACGATCTAAAAGGAGAGCAAGACCCAGGCCTAAAGCGGTAAAAACAGGATGAAAACGGATCGCCATGAATTTGCTGAATTTTTTGGTGACGATTCGCTTTTCTGGGACTAAGAGAAGACTTGGAACCGATCATCAGTCGTTGCAATAAGCAACGTCAACGTTGCATTATGCATCCACTCCACACGGAGTGGGAAAACTAATTATTGAAAGTTTTACGTGTGAATATCTTGGATCAAGATTCCGATTCCGGCTCGGGTATGTCCATGCGACGGATCATCCGCCACAGCGTCGTCCTGTCGATCCCAAGGAGTTCCGCCGTTCGAACCTTGCTGTATCCGGTTTTTTGAAGGGTCTCGATGATGTGGGCGCGCACCAGCCGTTCGAGATCCTGGATTTCCTCCGGCATGGGGCGCTCTCCATCGTGGTGACTTCTTAAATTGGGGTCCAAGGACTCCGGTGACAACAGATCAGCGGTCTCCAGCAGGACCGCTCGTTCGATCACGTTTTCGAGTTCACGCACATTTCCCGGCCATGCGTGTTGCTCCAGCAAGTGCAAAGTCTCCTTGGCGAACCCGTCGATCCTCTTGTTGTTTTCGGTCGCGTATTTTCGGAGAAAATGAACCGCCAGTAACGCGATGTCCTCTCGTCGCTCGCGTAGCGGGGGCAGCCGTAGGCCGATCACGTTTATACGGTAGAATAAGTCTTCGCGAAACTCGCCCTGTTTCACCATCGCGGTAAGGTCTTTATTTGTAGAGGCGATAATTCTAACGTTGACCTGGGTCCGATTTGTCGAGCCTACGGGTTGGATCTCACCGTTATCGAGGACCCGCAGGAGATTTTGCTGCATGCCGATGCTGACGTCCCCGATTTCGTCAAGAAAGACCGTCCCGCCATCGGCGGATTCGAAAATGCCCCGTTTGTCCCGCATGGCCCCGGTGAACGCGCCCTTGATATAGCCGAACAACTCACTCTCGAGAAGAGTGTCGGGAAGGGCTCCGCAGTTGACGGGTAAAAAGGATCGGTCGGCCCGGTTGCTGTTGTAATGGATGGCCTTGGCGACCAACTCTTTGCCGGTGCCTGTTTCCCCGGTGATGAGTACGGTCGACTTGGAATCCTTGATTTTCTGGATCGTCCGAAATAGGTCCGTCATTTTTTCGCTGACGGCGATAATATTCTCGAAGTGGTACTTTCGTTCGAGTTGACGGTGCAACTGCCGGTTTTGCTGTTCGAGTTCCCGTCTCTCACGCACCTTGCGCACCACAATTCTGATTTCATCGAGATTGAATGGTTTGGAAAGATAGTCCTCCGCACCTTCCTTCATCGCGACGACCGCCTGGTCCACCGTTGAGTAAGCAGTGATTACGATAATGCTCAGGCTCGGATCGTACTTTCGAACGGCCCGCAGTAGTTCCATGCCATTCAGTCCAGGCAGCTTGATGTCCGTGATGAGAAGGTCGAAGGTCTGCCCCTTAATACTCTTCAGGGCCTCCTCCGCGCTTTCGACGGCCTTGACTTGATAACCCTCTTTGCTCATGACCACGTGAAGAGCGCCCCGCATATTCTGGTCGTCCTCGACAACGAGAACGTTGAAATCATGAATGTCGCTCATGCTTGTCTTTCTTTGTCTTCCGCAGTGTGCGGCAAAGCTGAAGACAAGTCCGAGACCGACCGTTCGGCCGTAAACGCGGTTCCCCGGAACGAGTTGTCACCGAGCCCGACTTTCTTTTGGTTACTAATCACCTTGATACTGCCACCATGCCTTTGAATCGTCCCGTTCCCGCGTATTGGCAGCTGGATTCTAACGCCCTCTTTGGCGCATTGTCATCCCCGCTGTTCTTGCCCCTCCAAAGAAGTTCTTGTATTCTCTCGCCATCAACATTGACGGGCAGTCGATCACTTGAATAATCTTCACGCCAGGATGTTTAAATTGGAAAATTCTCAGAGCCAAAAATATGCCGACTTCGACGCCCTGTTGCCGAGCATTCTGGATGGGGCGTTTAGGGGGGAGTTCTGAATGCCGCGCCGATCAAAGGGAGGAGCTATGTTGGGTTCTCGATTTGCTGGCAACTCGCTCGTCAAGGGGCATCTCGAAAACCTGTCTCGCGAGATGCTCGTAGACGACGATTACCGGAAGATCCTTAACGACTACGTCAAAGACCAATGCGGAATCTATGCCCTCTATAAGGATGATCGACTGAAGTACGTCGGTCTGGCGGCAAACCTTCCGGGGCGATTGGCTGCCCACCTAAGGGATCGCCACGGCGATTCGTGGAACCGATTCAGCGTCTACATCACTCACGACGACGAGCACATGAAGGAACTTGAGTCCTTGATCCTCAGAATCACGCAGCCAAAAGGAAACAAAGTCCGCGGGAGGTTAAAGGGCTCCGAGAACCTGGAACGAAAGATCAAACGCGATCTGACCACATATTACAAGGAACTCCATCGGGACCTTTTCGCTTTCAGGCGGAAAACGTCTAAGGCTGTTGACGGGCCCGACGCTGTGGCGAAACCGAGGCGAACGCCCCAATTGGCCGGATACGCTGTTCGTCCTTTCCGGATCCGCTTGAAACATAAGGGCACGGTCTATGAGGCCGTGGTTCAAAAAGACGGCTCGATCAAGTACGGCACTACGGTTTTTACTTCTCCATCCATCGCTGGAGCGAGAATCATCGGCAGGCGTACATTGAACGGCTGGACCACCTGGAAGTTTCAAAACGACGATGGCGAATGGGTTGTTCTTGACGAACTTCGCAAGAGCCACCGAGCGCGCGACCAAAAGCGACGGCCCGCCGGTAAGGTGGACGAGAAGTACAGTTCCGCCGACACGATTATCTGCCCCGCGAAGGAGGATGGCTTTCAGGAAACGTTTATTGGCGAGAATTGTTGGTACAAGATACGCCTGCAAAAAAAGCGCATCCCTTACATCAAGTACCTGGCCATCTACCGCGTGCGTCCGATTTCCGCGATCACCCATTACGCGAAGGTTGAACGGATCGCGCTTTACAAGAACACCGGCAAGTATATCGTTTTCTTCAAAGGCTCTCCCAGGAAGATCGGGCCAATACCGACGACCGGCGGTCACGGTCCCCAAGGGCCGTTTTTCAGCAACTTGTCCAAGTTGAAAGCCGCCAGATCATTGAGCGACTTGTAGGAGGGGGAGTCCATGGCTGCTACAATACTTAAAAAAGATGATTGGCAGTTTGCGGAGGACAAGAATTTCATTCCCGACGGGATTGTCGACGAAGGGCAATGGAAAACGGTCTCTCCGAAGCTGCTGTTCATCCTGAAGGAACCAAACGATCGGGACGATTACATCAATTGGGACCTGCGAGAATTCTGCGCACGGGGCGCTTGCTTCAACGACAAGAAGACTAACGCCCTGCGGGAAGTCGACACGACTTGGCCTCTGCTTACACGCTGGACGCACGGGATTCTGCACCGGTTTCCATGCTGGAAGGATTCCGAACCCCAACCCGGATTTTTCCTTTCGCACGAGAACCGCGCCCCGCTCCTGCAATCGATCGCTGCCATCAACCTGAAGAAGTCGGGCGGCGGCTCGTCCACCGACCCAGGCTCACTGATCACGCGCGTGCACGAACAACGAGACCTGTTGCGCGGTCAAATTGAAGAAATCCACCCTGATCTGATTGTTTGTTGCGGCACAGGCCATGAACTGTGGAACGTTCTCTACGCCGGCGAGCTGCCGGCCAACGATCTCACCGCCAACGGCACCCAATTCGCCCGACACCCGAAACTCAATTGGACTGCGATTTCCTACTATCACCCCCAGGCCCGTTATCCGCACAATTTTCTTTACACAATGCTGATCGATGCGGTCAAAGAACTGCGACCTCTCGCCAAACCAGAATGATTGAGGTTCATGCCAACCTTTTCGTCGGCCACGAAGGCGATTGTTTCTTTTACGAGAAGGAAGGCTGGGCGGTCGTTCATGGTTGCAAGATTCCATGCCACCAACACGCGGTCGGGTATAGCGGAAACCTTCCCCGGACGCACCCGAACTACTTGGTGCTCGAACGGGGAAGCCACCTTTTTCTGAACATGATCGATCCGGATCTACCGCTGTTCATGCCGGCGACATTTGCCGCGACCCTCGCATTCATGGACAAGTTTTGGGGTACGCGAAAAATTCTGATCCATTGCAACCAGGGCAATTCACGCGCACCGTCATTGGCGCTTCTCTTTTTGGCCAAACGTCTTCGGGTTATCGACGGCACAACCTTCGATACCGCCGCCCGCGATTTCAAACGCCTCTACCCGCCATACCAGCCAGGCGCAGGCTTGCTGCGACACTTGCGAGAGAATTGGACTCGAATCGAGTAGCAGTAATCATCTAAGATTGGACGAACTCACGATCGCCTCCGGCTCAAGGTGCGAAGCATTTCCAAATCGCCGTTGATCAACGCTTCCTTTTTCGCTCTGGACCATCGTTTGATCCGTCGCTCGCGCCGGACCGCGTCCCCCTCACTCTCGCAAGGCTCTGAATATGCCCATACGACCGGTCGACGTAACCTGGTGAAGGTAGCTGCCTTTCCGTCCTGGTGCGCCTTTACCCGCTGCGCGACGTGACCGGTCGATCCGACGTAATAACTGCCGTCTGAACAGCGAAGAATGTAAACGAAAAACTGGATCATGCCCTTCGACTCGCTCCCTTTCGACAGGCTCAAGGTCGCTTACTCAGGACTCCCTTCGACTCGTTTCCCCTCGAAGGTGGCCTGCCTTTCGACAAGCTCAGGACTATGGCCTGCCCTTCGACTCCCTTCGTCCCTTCGACAGGTTCAGGGACTTCGGTCGCTCAGGACTCCATTCGACTCGCGCGCCAACGATGAGGTCTCCGGGGTGAAATCCGCTGGCCTGCCATGAGCGAGTCTTGAGCACAGCGAAAGGCGAGTCGAATGGAGGCGGCGGGAGTTGAATCGTAAACTCACAAAACTCCCAACCTATTGAAATCCCGGCGTTCTCTCGCAAGATCACGTAGTTAGCCAAAGAATCATTTATACTCCTTACAGGACGATATCAGGCTTTATACTAGGTTATGGGGCAATACCGTGGCCCCCATGGCCTCCAAGATACTTTGTTAGTACACCGAGGGGGCCGACAGTCGAATTGCTCCATCCGCGATGTCCCCTGCCCTTCGACGATTCAACTAACGCCAAAAACCACACCTTAACGAAGGCCCGCTATTTGTCCATGTTGCTCTAAGGACATACATCAGGCATTGACGAATAATCAGATGAAATCCACGTGAGCTTACGAAGAGCGGTTCACGAATCTCCCGCTGACCACGAAGGGCGATTAGGTCTTCGGCTTGTCTGACGGGAAGCCGCTGACGGTCAACGCCGTCTTGTCGAATAGTCCGGCCGGCCCCGTCCTTCTGTCGATCCGTTCTATCGGATCGGCCTGTTAAATTTTCTTTAACAGCCGCAACCGGACCGGCTTCCGCTATCGGTCTCGGCCGGTTCGTTCAAATCATCGTCGTTCACGCTGCTCGAATCATCGTCGCCGTTGTTGTTCGAGTCATCGTCGTTCCCGTTGCTCGAATCATCGTCGCCCTCGTTGTTTGTATCATCGTCGCTCCCGTTGATGGATACGGTGGCGATGTTGCTTATCAACGAGCGGTTGCCCGTCCCGTCTTCGGCTCGAATCGCCACGATCGCGGCCCCAGACGCCTCTACCGCAAAGGATTCCGCTTGACCGCCTTCAGCCGGCGCGGGAGCGCTGGTGGCAACGGGTGCGGCGGCGAACACCTGCGGATCGGCCAAATCGGTAGTCGGATCGGTCGAAAAGCGAATATCGTATTTCCGCGCGCGGCCGCATGTCCAATCGCCGCCCGGCGCGGTGAAGTGCAGACTGATGACGTTCTCGTCGAAAGCCCGCGCGGTCAAGTCGACGATGCGCGCCGGCGGCAGCGTATCCACGCCATAGAAACCGGTGTTGCGTTCATCGCCGTGAAACCGGCGCCAATCGGCGTTGAGGCCGCTTCCCACACAGGCGTTCCCCGCCGTTTCCCAAGCGTAGAGCCAGCCTTCCCGCGTTGTGGCGACCACCTCCAGCCGGCCGTCGCCGTTCAGATCGCCGATGGCGGGGGTGGCCATGTTCCATTTGCCGGTGAACTTGGGCCAGCCGGGCGCTTCGCCGCCGTTCATGGAGAACGCGTGAATCAGATGGCCGCCCGTGCCGGCGATTACCTCGCGCAGGCCGTCGCCGTCCACGTCCGCCGCGGCCACGGAAATAAGCATGGGGATATCCTCCACTTTGCCTTCGAAGAGCAGCTTGTGCGGTTTTTCCTCGTCGATGGCGTAAACAGCGGAGCTCATCAATTGAAAGCCCAATTCATCGACGCGAAACGCGCCGGTCATCGGAATCAGGTATTGATACTGTTGATCGAAGCGGAGCGACGAGAAGACCGGTGAGGCGATGGCATTGATCGCCAGCCGGACGGGCATCGTTTTCAGCTTCGCGATCCGGTGGGAGTATTCAATTTGCTGCGGAAACCACCCGGTCGTGCCGATGCCGATCGTCGCGCCTGTGTCGCTCGGCAAGACCGCCGGTGAAGCCGCGGCGCCGGTGATCCAGCCGATGGGGATCAGCCCGCCGAACGGGTTCGTCGCCGCGACCGGCCAACCCGGAAGGAACGGCCCGCTGTTGTTATTCATTCCCTCATGACGGATGGCGTAAACGCGCGAGGCGCCGCCCTTACAAGCCTCATTCGTGGCGACGATGATGCAGGGATACGTGCTAAGATCCAGATCGGCGTCGCTGGGATCCAGAATGCCCGCCGCCGGCGTGCCCAGAATCGGATACGGGCGTTCGTCCTCCTGGCAAACTTTGTCCGGGCTGACCAATCCGGCATCGGAACGCGCCAGGACGGGCCAACCCGCGACGCGTTCTACGCCGTTGCGCGACGGTTTCCACGCGTAGACCTTTTCGTCCGCCGACGCGGCGACGATCTCCAGCGCGCCGTCGAGATCGAGATCGACCAACACGGGGGCCGCGAAAAATCCGTTCCCGAACGCGAAATTCCAGGCGCTGGAATTGTCGGGCGGATCAGCGGCGACGGGAAAACCGGGCAGGATCTTGCCTTTTGCGTCGAGCGCGTAAACCAGACCGCCGGTCGTCGCCGCGACGATTTCGGGAGAGCCGTCGTGGAACAAGTCGCCCACGGCCACGGAGGCGAAAATCGTGTCATCGACCCACGGGCCGCCGCCGGTCAGATCGACGGGGAAGCCGGGTAAATTTTCGGGACCCTGCGGACCGGCGCGCAAGGCAAACACGCGCCCGCCGCCCGTGCCGAAGATGATATCCAGGCCGCCGCCTTGTTTGCCCTCCAGGTCATAGAGCAGCGGCGCCGACTCGCCGGAATCGCCGACATAATAAGGGAACCCCGGCAGCAAGTTGTCGTCCGTGCGCACGCTGATGGTTTTGCGGTCTTCGCCCTGAATTTCCCGGCCGTCGTCGGCCTGATAGGAGGCCTGGACCCGAACCGTGGCGGAAAACGAGTACTGGTTCTTGGGGACGGCGCCGGTCTCCGAAGGCGGAAAATAATTCGCCAGATCAACCGACGCGAGAGCGCCGTCGAGCGGCTCCGCGGAATCGCCCTCGGCCACGGTATGGAACTCGTTCTCCAGCG
>PMZC01000033.1 GCA_003170555.1 Deltaproteobacteria bacterium | reverse complement strand
CGCCCGTCGGCGAAGTTGACGCCGAAGAAGCACTGCTGCCCACCCATCACCGTGGATTCGTAGATGTTGCTCGTGGCCCATTGCGAATCGATGATCCGCTGTCCCGCGCTCGTGTCGCCATAGTGGAAGACAAAATAATTTGTATCGATGAAGGGGATCAGACCGGAGGTATCCGTGCCCTCAACATGTGGGTCCACGCCGCTGAACCAAATAAGTGAATAGAGTTCCTTGATGGTCGGCAGCCGCCAGTCGTCGTATCCGGCCAAGTTGAAGCCATCGGCCCCGGCTACCGCTTCGTCATAGGTCATTTTGTCGCCGGGGTCCTTTTGCCACATCAGGCCGGTGACCAAATCGGTGACAGTTCCGTCGCCGTTGTCATGGAAAGCGGGCTGGTAGCCGTCGTATTGCGCATCCTGGCCGTTGAAGCCGCTATCGCAAGCGATCACGGTGGTCGCGTCGTAGCACTTAGACTGGTTCGTATCGACAACCGGATAATCGACTTTTGTCGCGTCGTCGTCACCCGATGTGTCGTCGTCACCGCCGCCGCCGCTATTACTGCAAGACAAGACCACGCCGAGAAGCAGGACGATGAGCGCCATCAGAAGCAGGAGCCAAAATGTCTTTGTTTTCATCTTTCACTCTCCCGACTATAGGGATTGAGTTCGAAGAATACTCTGACGGTCGAACCGGCATGTCAAACACTGTTCGCGGGCTGAAAACGTCAAGAATGTTTTAAAGACTCAGACGCCATGGCATTCACGGATCAAGCGGCGGAGTCGCGAGATCGCCGGCCGGCGTCGGACCCATGACGAATTCGAGCGTCCCGCCGTTCGCGATCTGGTCATGCGTAAAGAACGGAGTGGTCAACGGTTCGCCGTTGAGCGTCGCCGATTGCACGTAGACGTTGTCCGGTCCGTTGTTGGCGACCGTGATCACCAGATCGCCGTTCGGCAGGTGCAGGGTTGCGCCATCGAACACCGGGCTGCCGAGCACATAGCGGTCCGAACCCGCCTGCGGGAAAAAGCCCAGGGCCGAAAAAATATAGAACGCGGACATCGTGCCGGCGTCGTCATTGCCCGGCAGGCCGGCGGGAACGTCGCGGAATTTGTGAAGGAGCGCCCAGCGGATCCACTTTTGCGTCAGGTCGGAACGGCCGGCGACAGCGAACACATACGGGTGAAACAAGCTCGGCTCGTTGCCCAGCCACAGATACGCCCCCGGAACCCAATCGAAGTCCGCAAACGGCACGTTCTGCTCGAAGGCAAAGTTCAGCTTGTCGACCAGCGCCGCGGGTGAACCGAACAGTGCGGCCAGGCCCGCGACGTCGTGCGGCACATAGAACACATAGTTCCAGGCGTCGCCCTCGACATAGTGATCGTCGAACGGATAAGCCGGAAAAAACGGCGAGAACCACGAACCGTCGGAGTTGCGCGGCCGCAAGAAGCCGGTTTCCGCGTCCCAATAGTTGCGGTAGTTGTGGCTGCGTGCGAGGAACATCGCCGCGTCGTCCGGCTTGTTCATCGCCGCGGCCCACGACGACAACGCCGCGTCGTCGTAGCTGTATTCCAGCGTGAAGCTCACACCTTTGGTCACCTGATCTTCGGGCACATAGCCTAGCGTCAGGTAATAATCGAGCCCGGGCCGGCCGTCATTGGGAACATCGCCCGTCGCGTGGGCATAGCAGCCTTCGTAGGCCGTCTCGTAGTCGAAATCGCGGTCGCCCTTCACGTAGGCGTCCGCGAACACGATGTCCGCGCTCGTGCCGTCCATGCAACCCGTGTAGGCGAGACCCGCCGGCCATTTGGGAATCGAGCCGCCCTGTTCGTACATCAGAACCAGCGACTGCAGGAAATCCGCATTGCGCGCCGGATCGATCAGCGTCATCAACGGATGGAAAGTGCGGAAGGTGTCCCACAACGACAGATCGGTATAGTAGCGGCGCGCGCCGGCGTCGTGGGTCTGGTCGTCGAAGCCGAGGTACTGGTTGTTGGTCTCCGTCCAATCATGGGGCATCAGGCCGGTATGGTAGAGCGCCGTATAGAAGATGCGGCGATCGGCCGGCGTGCCGCCGGTCAACTCGATCCTGCCGAGGTATTGCCGCCAGGCGTCGCGGGTGGCGTTCATCATCCCGTCGAAATCCCAATCCGGCGCGCGCGCGGCGAGGTTGGCTTGGGCCTGCTCGACGCTTTGGAAACTGATGCCGACCCGGATCAGCAACGGTTCGCCGCCGGCCGCGAAACCGAAATAGGCGCCGATGTCCGCGCCTTCTTCCGCGATGCTGTTGTCAGTCGGCTGACCATCTTTCCACGTGCCGTAGGCGGCGAAAGGCTGCGAGAATTGCACCGCGTAATAGACGTTCGTGCCGCCCGGATGCCCGCCGGTCAATCCGCCGTTGAAGTTGCTCATGCCGGAGACCGTCTGGCTGGATGCGTCGATCGCGACTGTAGCGTTGCTCACCCAGTCACTGCCGATCGAATAGGAAGGGTCCACCACGACATAAGGTTCGCCGCCGCCCTGCCAGGTGTAGCGGTGCATCGCCGCCCAGTCGGTCGCGGTCAGTTCGGCGAAGACCTGCGGGCCGTCGAGCTGCACACTGTAGTAGCCCGCTTTGGCCGTCTCGTTGGCGTGGGAGTATGTGCTGCGGAAGGTCGGCTCGCCGATCGGCGCGGCCGGCTTCGCGCTCATCGGCATGATCAGGATGTTGCCGTAATCCGCGATGCCGGTGCCTTGCATGTGGGTATGGGTGAAACCACGGATCTGGGGGTCCAGATAATAGTATCCGGCGCAATGAAACATATCGATGACGACGCCGTAGAAAGTCGTGTCGGGACTGACGCCGACCATGCCGAACGGTGCGCTGGGCCCCGGATAACACGAAGCGACGCCGATGCCGAAATTGCCCGTGCCGATCAGCGGGTCCACGTAATCGACAACGTCCGCCGGCGTCGTGTCGTCG
>PMZC01000200.1 GCA_003170555.1 Deltaproteobacteria bacterium | reverse complement strand
GCGTATGCTTCACCGCGCGGCCGGTTTCATCGACGATCTCGACCGCGTCGCGGTGGCGCACGCGTTGCGCGATGATCAGCCGATAGATGCGATCGGTCGCCAGGTCTTCCATGTAGCCGTTGATCAGGCTCGCCCCTTTGCCGCTCAACACGCCGAAACGGTAGAGAATGGTCGTGCGCACTGCCGCGCGTGTTCCATCGAGCGTGCGCCGGCCGACGCCCACCGGCGCGACGCGCAGGTTGGGAAATCGTTCGACGCCGTCGATGCGCGCGAGCTGATTCGGAAACGGAAACTGCGCGATGGCGATTTCATTCTGATCGGGATGGCCGGTCCACGCGCCGTCCATGCCGCAGGTCGCTTCGTTTTTCTTGTCGACGGCCAGCGTCTTGAGCGCGCGATCATTGAGCTCGGGATCTTGCCGGCTCGGGTAGAGCGCGGTCATGCCGCCGATGGCCAGAATGCCGCGGCGATGGCAGACATCGGGCAGCAGCGTGCGCACGAGTTGGAAGAACGGCACATCGTGCGGAATCGTATTGCGATCGGGCAGCACCCATTGCGGATCGGCCAGGTTGAAATGGATCAGGCTGGCCATGTAATCCCACCGCCCGAGGTTCAGGCCCAGCAGGTGATCGCGCAGGTGAAAGATGAACTCCTCGAACTGATAGGCCATCGGGAACGACTCGACCAGCGCCATCGCTTTGATATAGTCCTTCGACCAGCCGCGAAACGCCGCGAGGTCTTCGAACAACTCTTTCCACCACAGCGCTTCATCCGCCGCTTCGGTTTTGGGAATGTAAAACGACAGCGGATGCTTCAAGCGCGCGGCGTCGACCTGGAAGGCGATCATCGCCGTGTCGAACAGCGACGCCGAGGTGAGCTCGTTTTTTATCACGCCGGCCTGACTCAGATGCAAACCGCGCGGGCGGCTGTAGACGACGGTCTTGCTGTTCGGGATGCAAACCTGGCGCACGCGCTTCTCGTCGAAGAAGCACAGGTCGCCGTAAAGCGCCTGAATGATGTTCTTGATGCCCAGGGTGAGATTCGCCCAGGTGTTCGCCAGCGAGTCTTCAAGGTCGAGCATCACGCCCGGCGCGCCGGAGTTGAGCATCTTCACGACCAGCTCGGCTTCGTCGGCCGGGCCGGTCATTTGATTGCGTTGATCGCTCACCCATTCCGGCAAGCTAATGCGCCAGTCGCCGGTCGTGGCAGGCGAAGCAGGAAGGTAATTCGGCAGCTTGCCGGTCAACGAATCTTCGAGAACCTCCTCGCGGCGCCGCACGAGTTTCTGTTGCCACGGCGTGAACTTACGGTGCAGCGGCAGAAAAAAATCCATGAACCCGGCGGGCAGTTCTTTCGCCGGATTGAGCGTCTCCGGCGCCTGGTTGATTCGCGGGTCAAACATCATGCGCCTCGTTATTTTTGAGCCACACAAAATTCATCGATTCGTTCGGAACCGGTCGTTTCTTTTTCAGAATGATCGGCGGCGCCGCGAATTCGTGATCGACGATCGTGCTTGGTCCGGGTTCGCGAATTCGTTGCGCTTCGTTTTCATTAGAAAGATAAGTACGGCCGACCACGTGTCCAGACCCGCGCGCGGAGATGGCGGAAAAACGCGCGGTTGGATGCGAGCGGCCCGGATCTTCACTTTCGGTTTTGCCGAGCATAAATACGCGGTTATCCCGTTGACACTTTCGTCCGAAGCACCGTATCTTCGCTTGTTTGTCGCAGGGAGATCGCGGTGGCGGTGCGCATCAAATTCTTCGCCGGTTTGCGCAAAGCGGCGGGGGTCGACGGGGTGGAACTGTCGGCCCGGAACGTGGACGACGCGCTGAAGCAATTGCAGCGCCAGTACCACGACAACGAGAAGTTCCTGCAGATGCTCAAGACCGCAAACGCGATTCTCAACGGCAACAACATCGCCTGGATGAAGGGCCTGCGGACGCCCTTGGCCGACGGCGACGAGTTGACTTTTTTCCCGCCGGTCGGCGGCGGCTGAGACCATCAACAAAGAGGAAACACCATGGCGAGCAAGTACGGCGGCTACATGGGCCAGGCACTCTGGGTCGATCTGACCACGCGCGAAATCCATCCCTATGACATCACCGACCGCGACCGCGAGTTGTTCATCGGCAACAAAGGGCTCGCCGCGAAAATCTTGTGGGACAACCTGGAGCCCGGCATCGATCCGCTGGGGCCGCAGAATATTATCGCGGTCACCACCGCGCCGCTGACCGGCACCGGCGCGCCGTGCTCCGCGCGTTTCAACGCCTCGTGCAAAAGCCCGCTGACCGGCGGCATCACGTCGTCCAACTGCGGCGGCACGTTCGGCATCACGCTCAAACGCGCGGGCTACGACGCGCTGGTCATCGCGGGCAAGGCGGCCAAGCCGGTCTATCTCTGGATCAACAATGACAAGATCGAGATCCGCGACGCGGCGCACCTGTGGGGCAAGTGGGTTCCCGATACCACGGACGCGGTGCGCGGCGAGACCGACGAAGACGCCAAAGTGGCCTGCATCGGCCCGGCGGGCGAGAAGCAGGTGCTGTTCGCGGCCATCATGAACGAGATGCATCGCGCGGCCGGCCGGGGCGGCGTGGGCGCGGTGATGGG
>PMZC01000149.1 GCA_003170555.1 Deltaproteobacteria bacterium | reverse complement strand
GGGGCGGGTCTTTGACCCGCCCTTCGCTTTGTTATCGTAAGCGAATCGTAGGGGCGGGTCTGTGACCCGCCTTGCTACTTCCAACTTTCGGGGTTGTTTTCATCTTTCCCCCAATTCGCCGGATTGTCCAAAATATATTCACGGATTCGATTCAAATCCTCATCGTCGCGCATGACGTGATCGTAATAATTTCGCTGCCACACCGGCACGCCCGGCGAATTTCGCAACCGATTAATCTCGCGCGCGGAAAATGATTTCAGCGCGCGCACGACCTCCGACAGCGGCGTAGGCGCCGGACTCAGGCCCGCCTTGGTCCATTCGGGCGACAGAATAACAATCCCATGGAGGTGATTCGGCATCACCACGAATTGGTCTACTTCCAATCGTTGGTAATGACGAGGTAGACCTCGCCAAATTTCATCGACAACACGGCCAAACTCATTCAGGCGCATCACCCCGTCGACTATCTCACCGAACAACAAAAAGCGATGCTGACAACAGACCGTGATGTAATATGCACCCGGTTCGTGATAATCGTATCCCGGCCAACGCAACGATTGGCGATTGTGTTTCGGGGGATCGAAAGTCATGCCAACGCCCGAGCAGGGCGGGTCAAAGACCCGCCCCTACGAAAACGAATCAAGCGGGTCTGAGGCCCGTCCCTACCACTTAATCTCCAACCGCTTGTCTTTGACCTGCTGGCTCACGTAATCGGGCAGCAGCATCGGGCTGGTGCGGCCGTCGCCGACGCCGGCGGCGCGGCGTTCGCGTTCGTAGGCGCGGACGTGATCCAAGTGCGGCCGGCCCGGCTGATATTTTTCGCGCGCGTAGGCCGCGGCTTCGCGTCCGGCGATGCGGCCGAAGACGCACACATCGAGCAGCGAGTTGCCCATCAGNNTCGCCGGCGGAATACAGGCCGGGAATGCTCGTCTCGCACTTGCTGTTGTAAACCAGGCCGCCGTTTTGATAGTGCAGCGTCGGGTAGACCAGCATCGGCTGCTTGCCGATGTCGATGCCGAACCGTTTGAACAAGATGAACTTGCCGGGGAACTCGCGCTCGACGAAGCCCGGCCCGTGCAGCGCGTCGATCATCGGGCTGTCGAGCCAAACGCCGACGCGCCCGGTCGGCGTCGGTACGCCCTTGCCGACTTCGAGGCACTCGCGAATGAAGCACGCCGATTCCACGTCGCGCGGTTCGCGTTCGTAAACGAATTGTTCGCCGTCGGCGTTGAGCACGTTCGCGCCGAAGCCACGCACCTTCTCGGTGATCAGCAGGCCCTCGGCTTGTTCGGGGAACACGGCGCCGGTCGGGTGGTATTGCACCGCGTGCAGAAAGCACACCGGCACGCCCGCGCGATAAGCGATGACGATGCCGTCGGCCGTCGCGCCGTAATGGTTGGTCGTCATGAAGCCTTGCACGTGCAGGCGGCCCGAACCGCCGGTGGCCATGACCACGGCCTTGGCGTGCACGACATACGTCTGTCGCGTTTCGAGATTGAACAGCACCGCGCCGACGCAATGCCCGTGCTCGTTGAGAATCAATTCGATCGCCGGATTGAATTCGAGGACGGTGATCTGCTCGGGCCGGTTGCGCGCCTCGTCGCGCAGCGTGCGCATGATTTCGGCGCCGGTGATGTCGGCCGCGAAGTGCATGCGCTTGCGGCTCGNNCCAGCGGCGCCTCGGTGACCAGCGTGCGCACGAGCTCCGGCACGTTCTTGAAGTGGCCGCCGCCGAGCACGTCGAGGTAGTGATAGTAGGGGCTGTCCTTGCCGACCTTCGTCGCGGCCTGGATGCCGCCCTCCGCCATCATCGTGTTGGCGTCGCCATGGCGCAGTTTGGTGGCGACGATCACCCGCGCGCCGCTCTCGCTCGCCAGCAGCGCCGCGCTGGTGCCCGCGCCGCCGCCGCCGAGCACGAGCACGTCGGTTTCGTAATCGGGCTTGCCGACGTCGATCTGCTCGGGGTCGATCAACGGCGCCGCTTCGAGCAGGTCGGCGATCTCGTGGCAGATCGCGTAGTCCTTGCTCGGGCCGATGGCCAGCCGGCGGCGTCCTTCCTGTTTGTAGTCCGGATGAAAACGCAACCGCTCCTGCCGGCCTTCGAGCGACAGCGCCGGAAAGTCGACGCCCTCTTTCGCGCGCCGGATGCGGGCGGGCCGCGTCTGTTCGACCTTCTTGATGAAGCCCAGCAGTTCCTGTGTGTAACCCACCACCGCCTCCTACAAATACGCCTTGTCTTTGGGCGTCCAGTTCGGATCGTCTTCCTGCGGCTCGGTCTCGCGCTCGACGTAGCGCTTTTTCAATTCGTCGAGATCGACGGCCATCAATTCGTCGAGCGACTTGGCGAAATAGCCTTCGCGCAGGCGCCTGGTCTGTTCGACCACGTCGCGGCTGCGCGGCTGCAGATGTTCGCCGACCAACCGCCGCGCGAGCTCCGCGATGTGGTACTGCTTCAGTTCCGCCGGACAGCGCGCCGCGCACAGGCCGCACATCACGCAATCGAACGACAGCCGCGCGGCCTCGGGCAGATCGCCGCGAATGACCGCGCTGATGTACTCCATCACCTTGATTTCCATCGGGCAGCTTTTCGTGCAGGTGTTGCAGCCCATGCAGCGGTAGAGCTCGGGGTACAGCGCCTGCACCGCCTGCGTCGTCGCCTGCATTTGCGCCACGTCGTACGTCGCCTTGGGCGCGGGGAAGAACGGAATCTGCGCGATGTACATCCCGTCCTGCACGACCGTCTGGCAGGCCAGGCCGACTTCGATTTTGTACGTGCCCGGATAGCGGTACACCGTCGCGCACGCGCCGCAGATGCCGCCGCGGCAGCCGCAGCCGCGCACCCACTTGTAGCCCGCATACTCGAACGCCTTCTGGATCGTGAGCGAATTGGGCACGAGGTATTCCTTGCCCATGATGTAAACGCGCACGACTTCGGGTGGTAGTTGGTCGCTCATTTTTCCCTCCGGCTAATGCGCCAGGAAAACGCCCAGGATGATGCCGAACACCAGCGCCGCGATGACCATCAGGTAGTTGTCGAAGCGGCGCAGCGTCGGGTTCTGTGGAATCGTCTCCGGGATTTTTTCGTCCACCACGTAATCTTTGATTTCCGTATCGACCTGCGGGCAGGCCAGCACGCACGAGAAGCACAATTCGCAATCGGGCCCGACGGTGGTTTCGAGCGCGAAGCTCGTGCGCCGGTCGGTCACGCCGACGCGTTGCGGTTCGCGCCGCAGCACGGGGCACGAGTCGACGCAATTGCCGCACGCCAGGCACGCCTTGTCGCCGGTCACGTCGTCGTCGGACGCCAGGTACAGCCGGTGATACGGCTCCATGCCGCGACTCAACATGCGGCACCGCGCGACCGGCGGCTCCTTGATTTCGAGAATCTGATCGACGGTGCGCTTCCGCGCGTCGTTCAACGGCGGAACCAGTTCGGTGATGGACGCCATGGCATCCTCCTTACATCTTCGCCGCGGGCGGACACGCCTCGGCTTGATCGTCGCGCGGCCGATAGTCCGGATGGCAGCGCGTGCAGTCGCGTTTGTCAGGGTTGTTGCATTCCGCGCGGAACACGGCGAACCGGCCGTGGAACGAACCGGTGTGGCAGCGCCGGCAGGTCGCCTCGCTCGGCAAAGCGAGGTGAATCGTGCTCGGATGACGATCCGGCGTGGCGTCGAGGTGGCAGCTTTCACAACGCATCGGGTTGATGCTGAAATAGTTGACGTTGCGATCGACCGCCGTGCGCCCGTTCGCGGCGGGCTGTTGGCGGTCGTGACATTGCATGCAGCGCCCCAGCCGCGCGCGCTGTAAAAATTCGAGTTCCTTCTTCTCGTCCTCGGTCAGCCGCGCCGTCTTGCGCAAAATATCCAAACGATCGGCCGCCGCCTGCGGATAGTCGCGCAGCCAGAAATGCCGCTGGTGCGAAAAGGTCAGGCCGATCTCGGCCAGCCGCGGCGACATCTTGAGCTTGTCCATCTTCTCGTTCTTCAGCGCGTTGTAGTGGCAGGCGAGGCACTGCTGGTCGGAATAGCCCGCATCGAACGGCGGCAGGCGCCTCGTCTCGGCGGTAGTCCACGCGGCGAAATCGACGCGCGCCTCGGCCGCGACGCGCCCCGCGAAGGTGTAGAAGTCTTTGTCGGTGTGACACTTCAGGCAAGACACGTGGTCGCGTTTGTACGGCACGTGCGATTCGTGGTCCGGATCGAACGAGACATACACCCCGCGGCGTTCGTGGCACTTCATGCAAAACAACCCGGTTTGGTTGTACGTCACCATGCCCTCAAAACCGAGAATGCCCAGCACGATGATCGCGAGCCCGACCCACAGCGGCGGCGCTTTGACCAGGAAGGTCTCGATCAGCTTGATGGCTTTGGCCGCCAGCGCGAACACGTCACGCCCCCTCGATCTTTACGACGATCGACTTGCCGCGTTCGAGCGGAGACAAGTTGACGCCGGCGCCTTCCGCCGACCACCAGAGCAGGTCCATGTCGGGATCGAGCTCGGACTCAAAGCGCTGCGCCGCGGCGAGCCTGCCTTCGCCCGCGTGCCCCTGCTCTTTCACCAGCGCCACGCAGCCGGGCCGTAGGCCGTTGGAAACAAACACGCTCGCTTCACGCGTGAAGTCGACGCCCTCGGCGATCGCGCCGCGAACCCGCACCTTGTCGCCGTCGCGAACACGCAGGCGGCGCGCATCGTCGGGATGCACAAACAGCGCGCCGGCATGATTGATCTCGGCGAGCCACTTGCTGCGCGCGCTGTCGGCCGAGGTCACCGCCGAGCCGTGCAAGATCAAGCGGAACTCGTTCTTCTCCGGCTCCTCGGCCGGCGGAGTCGCCAACCGCTTCACCGCGTCCAACGGCGTTTGGTAGAGCGGCGTGCGCAGGAACGGCGCGTCGGCGGCGTAGATACCCGAGGCGATCGCGACGAAGTCCTTCATGCCGGTCCAGATGCCCACCTGCGCGAAATCGGCATCGCCCGGCTGAGGCCCATTGAATGGCCGGGCGAGCGCGCGAAACGTTTCTTCGGCCGTCCAGACATCAGGCGGCGGCGCCACGACCGGCCGCTGGGCGACGTAGGTCGGGCTCGCCACGTACGACGACAACCACACGCGCGCGCTGCTTTCGATGGGCAGCGCCTCGGGCAGCGTCAGGTGCGCCAGCGCGGTCGTCTCGTTGGCGAACGGGCTGATCGACAGGTGATACGCGACCGCGCCCGACCGCAGCGCGCGCGCGAACGCCGGGCCGCGTTCATAGGCCGGATTCGCGCGGTGCGTGATCAACACCGTCGGCGCCGGCCGCCCGGCTTCGAGCTCTTGATAGAATTGCTCGGCGTCCGCGCCCGACGCCATCAGCATCGTCGGCGCGAGCCACGGACGCGGAATGACGGTCACCTGGCGCGGGCCGCGCAGCACGTCGAGCAGCGCAATCGCGTGATAGGCGTCGTCGGCGTCGGGGTGATCGAACACGCCGCCGCCCACCATCGTCGCCGGCGTGCGGCTGGCCACGTACATCTCGCCCGCGCGCGTGAGCAGCTCGACGTCCACGCCGCAGAGCCGCGCCGCGGTCGGCAGATCGTAGGCGTCGACCACGTCCGTCAGCGCCGATTCCGGCAGCAGCCGGCCGGTGACCGCGCGCAGTCCATTCAACTCGGTGCGTTCGAGCGCGTAACGCAGCACGGCGAGCGCGGCCACGCGGTCCGTGCCGGGCTTGAGCGGAACCCACAAGTCGGCGCGGCCGGCCGTGTTCGACAGGCGCGGATCGAAGACGATCATCTTCGCGCCGCGTTCCGCGCGGGCTTCGGCGATCTGTCGCGCATCCTGAATGAAGCGCGGGCCGCCCTCGAACGGGTTGGCGCCGAACACGAGCAGCAGATCGGCGCGTTCGAGATCGGGCCGCACCTCGACGCCCCACGTGTCTTCCATCGCGTGCACGCGGTTCTCGGCGGCGAGCGCTTCGCGGTTGATCAGCCGCACCTTGTCGCCGAGCGCGACCGCCAAAGCGACCGGGCCGGGCGCTTCGTCCCAGGTGTCGATGACGACCCGCGCACCGCCGGCGACGAGTCGCGCAATCGTCTGGCCTGCTTCAACTACTGCGGCGGTCATGTCGAGCGCCTTGCCGTCGCCGCGCATCGGCCGCAGCAGGCGCTCCGGGTGCTGGCGCAGGTTGATCGCAGCGAGCGCCAGCGCACACAGCTTGCCGCGACTCGTCGGGTGCTCGGGGTTGCCCATGATCGCGACGAGTTCCTTGTTGCGCACGTAGCCCACGATGCCGCAGCCGGCCGGACACGCGCGGCAGACCGTCGGCACGGGCGTATCCATGCGGTCGGCGGTGCGCATCACGTGGCCGAAAAACGCCCAACTCGCGCTCTGCACCGACGCGGCGGCGCCGGCGGCGAGTCCGAGCGAAAGGAAACGGCGTCGCGAAATGCGCAACTCTACCTCACATCAGCGGCAGGACTTGCCCGCCGAAGACCGTCACGTATCGCATGAAGAAAATGCCGATCACCACCAGCGCGCACGCAATGGCCAGCGCCAGGTGATTGCGCCGCAGCGCGGGCACAAAGCAGACGATCATCGGCAGCACCTTGCCGATCAGGTTTTCCACGCCGACGAACAGCGGCGTAAACCCGCCGCCCAGCACCAGCCACGCCATTTCCTGCGCGCCCTCGTGGCTGATCGACAGCACGGCGATGTCGCAGAACGTCAGGAACAGATCGACCACAATCGCCCACGCCAGGATTTTCGCCAGGCCCTCGACGATGTCCGCCGGCACGCGCCGTTCTTGCTTGATGAAGCGGAAGATGATCATCACGATCAGCACCATCAACGCGAGGCCGGAGACGATGGCGCTGACCAGAAACAGCGTCGGCATCAGCGCGGTGTTCCAATACGCGCGCGCTTTGCCGAACGCGAGAATGAAGCCGGTGTAGCCGTGCGTGGCGATCGCGGTGGGAATGCCGATCGAGCCGAGCAGCTTCGTCATGCGCGCGTTGTCGCGGAACATGTAAAGCGCGTAAAAGATGCACACCACCGGGTAACCCACCAGCAGAAACGCGCCGTAGGTCATCGGGCTGTGGAAATTCAGATAGGCGAAGTGGTTCCAGATCGAACGAATCGGCCAGCCGACCTGCATCAGCAGCGCGATGGGCGCGATCATCAGGCACATCGTCGCGGTGATCACGGCGATCCGGCTGATCGGTTTGTACATCTTCATGCCGAAGCCGTAGCTCATCGTGCTGACCACGAAACTGCCCGCCGACAGGCCGGTGAAGTAAAAGTAGATCGAGATCAGCCAGGCGAACGTCGTCTGGTGATGCACGTCGTACAGCAGTTTGGTCACGCCGGCGTCCACGCTATCTCCACTTCCACCGGAACGGCCGCTTGGTCGCGAAGACCTCTTCGTCGTAGTCGATGTAGTACACCTGCGGCTGCGTGCCCATCTCGGGCTGCAACACCGAGACGTGATGCTGCGCCATCAGGCGGCGGATTTCGCTGTCGGGGTCCATCAAATTACCGAAGACGCGCGCGCCGGTCGGGCACGCCTCGACGCACGCGGGGCGTAGGCCGGCGTCGATGCGGTGGTGGCACCAATTGCATTTTTCGACGATGCGTTTGAGCGGATGCAGGTAACGCACTTCGTACGGACAGCTCGCCATGCAATAGCGGCAGCCGACGCAGCGATGCGGGTTGAAGGTGACGATGCCGTCCGGCCGCTGCTGGTTCGCGTTCACCGGGCAAACGGTCACGCAGATCGGCTTTTCGCAGTTGTTGCACAACAGCGGCAAGAAGCCGCGCGTCGTGCGCGGGTAGGCGCCCTTCTCGACTTTCTTCACCCACGACCGCCACACGCCGAGGTGCACGCCGTTTTCCATTTTGCAGGTGACCTCGCACGTCTGGCAGCCGATGCACTTGCGCAGGTCGATCAGGAAGCCCCAGCGGACTTTGCGCTCATCCATGGCGCGCCTCCTGAATCTCGATTTTCCGGCGGCGACGTTCGCGCGAACGCCACACCTGGAACGCGGCCGAGGCGATCGACGGCCCGGAATTGCCGACCGGGCACTTCGCCGCGCACTTGCCGCAGCCGACGCAGTACTTCGCCAGTTCCGCGACGCGCGCTACATTTCCCAGGCGCGCTTGCAGCACCATGATCATCGGGAACGGATCGCCGTCGACCATCTTGACCGGGCACACGCCGACGCACGCCTGGCAGTTGTAGCAGTTGAGCGACTGGCCGAGGCCGGGCCGCAGCGTCGGGCCGAAGGCGTAGTCAAAAGCGAGCAGCACGATGAACAAGATCGCCAGCGCGTTGAGCGTGATGCGGCCGCCCTCGTTCGCCGTGACATAGAACACCGACTTCGCGAACGACGACATGCGCGGCGCGTCGAAGATCGCGGGCAGCACTGCGTTCTCCATCGCCGCCTGCAAACCGGCGAGGCTGCGTTCGTTGCGGAAAACGAAGCCGGCGAGGTCGCTGGTGTCGAGCGTCGCGCGACCGACCAAGCGCGGCAGCACGTCGTCGAAGGCGTAGACCGCATCGCGATGCCGCACGACCCGCACGCTGGTCAACCGTCCGTCGAGCACGCGCAACCGCACGCGCAGCGGCCCGTTGTTCCCCGGCCCCTCGCCTTCGTAAACGCCGTCGGGCGCGAGCGACAACGCAAGCGGTCGATGCACCGCGAGGTAATCGCCGACCTTATTTCGCTCGTGGTTCGCGACGCCCAGCGCGGTCAGGCCGACCGCGGCCAGCACGAGCAACGGTACGACGTACCGCCAGCCGCCGCGCTTCCACGTCGTGACGCCGTGCAGGAAGAGCAGCAAGCTCAGGATCAGCAGCGCATAGAAACGCGCGCTGGGAAAGAGCAGCGCGAGCACGCACACCAGAATCGCCAGGCGCAGCCCGCGCGTGAAATAGTCTTCGAGGAAGGCGATCCACTTCACGCCGTCCGCCCTCCGCTTTTGTCAAACCAGTCCGCGACGCGGTCGATGAACTCGCGCCCGAACAATCCTTCGCGCAGAAAACCTTCGATGCGGTCGCGCGGAATGCGCCCGGCCTCGAGCGCTTCCATCACGCGCTCCTGCCCGACGCTGAAGATGCGCGGCAGATCGAGATTGACCACGCAGAAGCTCACGCAACTGCCGCAGCGGATGCATTTCATCCCGCCGGCCTTGATGAAACGCGTGTGATCGCCGACGCGCGCGGCCACGTTGAGCTCGGCCTGATAGGCGATGGCGGCGGGACAGCGATCTTGCGTCGCGTAGCACGCGCGGCATTCGTAGCAGAAGATCGTCTGCGGCAGATCGTGCGCGATGGGCTTGGCCACGTCGAGCGCGAGGCTCGCGCCGATGCCGAGCATCGCCAGTCGGTTGAGGTTCTTGGTCAGCGCGCGGTCGCGCAGATTGGAGAAGAACTGGAAACGGCGAATGCCCGGCAGCGCGATCGGCTGCGAACCGTCTTCGCGTTTCGGCGTGTTCTTCTTTTCCTGCGCCATGCCCTTCCTCACATCGGCAGCAGCAGCGCCATGCCGACGCCCACGAGCAGCCCGCCGATCGCGCCCTGCAGCAATTCTTTCGGCCGGCGGTAATCGAGACTCCAGGCGATGATGACGCCCGAAAGAACGCCGCCCGCCGCGAAGATCAACCTGCCCAGCACACGCGCCTCCTAGAACGACCCCCCTCTAGCT
>PMZC01000062.1 GCA_003170555.1 Deltaproteobacteria bacterium | reverse complement strand
CTTCGTGACCTTGTCGTCGAAGGTGAGAGTGAAGGTCAACGTGAAGTCCGCCCACGAAACGTTCACGTCGCTGACCTTGTTTTTGTGCAGGTTGGTCAGCGGTCGGACCGCCAGCTTGTCGCCCTCGAGGCGGATGAGGAATTTATCTTTGGGGCTCGAACCGCGGGCCTGTTCTTCCCACGTGCCGACGAAGTCCGCCCGCGTGGGCGTCTTCATTTTTTCCCAACTGATCGCGCGCGACGACCCGCCGCCCATTTCGGTGGCGCTGCCCACCGCNNGCCCACCGCCGTGGCGCTGTCGCTGAGGGTCAGCGAGTATTCGTAAACGACCTGTTCGTAGTGCAGTTGGAAATGCAGCGTGCAGCCGTCGAGGCGCATGTCGCTCAATTTCTGCCGCTCGACGTTGGTCAGCGGCGACACGGTGACCTGGCCGTTGACGACCGCCACGGAATAAAAGTCATCGCTGGACGAGTTCGGCCAATGCTCCTGCCACGTGCCGGGCCACGCCGCGGCCGACGGCAGCTCCGAACGGGTCCAGGTCGTCTGCACCGAGCGGCCGTTCTCTTCGAAGAACGCGGCGCCCGCGATTGTGTTGTTGGCCATGGTCAGGGCGTAGTCCACGACCGTGGAGCCGGTCTGCACGGTGAAGTACAGATGAACGCCGTCGAAGGTGATGTTGTCGATCTTGCTCGTCGTCGAGCCGGTCAGCACGTGAATCGTCAGGGCGGCGCCCGTCGCGTCGATCCGCCACAACCCCGCGGCCGTATCGCGGCCCGTCAATTTTTCCTTCCACACGCCGGCCCACGCCGCCGCCAGGCTCGGATTGCCCATCACGATGCGGCGCCACCGCACGTGCTTGGCTTCGCCGCCCATCGCGGTCGCCACGCCGTCGAGCGTGTTCGGGTCGAGCGGAACCAATTCGTAGTACAACAACCGCTCGTTGTAGCTGGCTTCGAAGTTGAGCGTCGCGCCGTTCCACTGCCCGACGAGGATTTCCTGCCGCGCCACGCGATTGAGCGGCCGAACGTTGATTCCCGCCCCCGACCCTTCCAGGGAAATGCGGTAATGGTCATGAGCGGTGCTCGCGCCGAAATCCTCTTCCCAGTCGCCCTGCCATTGGTTCGGCGTGAACTGGACCTGCGGCGCCAGTTGGTTTTTGGGCGGCCAACTGATGCGGCGCCACAGGATTTTCTTCGCTTCGCCGTCGGACAACGTCGCCGTGCCGGTCATCGTGTTGCCGCCGGCGTCGAGGGTCAGCGAGTACTGGAACTCTTCTTCCCCATATTGCAGCGTGAAGGTCAGGTTGGAGCCGTTCCAGTGCAGGTTTACGACTTTCTGCTTCTGGACGTGGTTCATGGGGGCGATGGACAACTGGTAGCCGTCGGCGCTCAAGGTCACCCGGTAGAAATCCGGATTGGACGCGCCCGGCCATTCCTCCTGCCAGGCCCCGGCGAACAGTTGCGGATTCGTGGTCGCGGCGGGCGGCGGCGGGATCTTCCCCTGCGGATGGGGCGGCACGCAGCCGACCGCGACGGCGAACAACACGACGCAAACCATCAGAAAGAACCAACGAGTTTTCATTTGTTACTCCTCTGGACGAAGAAAAACGACGCGGTGATTAATGACCTGTGCATACCAAATAAGGTTCCGTGGCGCAAGGGTAGGTCAAACGAAACCCGGCGGAGGGCGGCCCCCGCCGGGTGGTGATCGGTCGGTGATGACGTCAGCCGCCGATGCGGCGCCAGGTGACCGCCAATCGGGCGCCGTTGGCGAGCGCCACCGTGCCCGAGGCGGTGCTGGCGTCGACCATGTTCAAGGCATACTCGATGCGGCTATCCCCGAAAAAGAGGACGAACGTCAGGCTGTTTCCGTTGACCCGGACGTCGGAGACCCGCTGCCGGTCCGCGTTGGTCAGCGGTTGGATTTGCAACTGCCCGCCGTAGGTGGCCAGGCGATACTGGTCGTGTTCGTCCCGATTCGGCCAGTATTCCTCCCACACGCCGTCCCAACCGCCCGCGGCTGCCGGGGGAACGTAACTCGATCCGCCGCCGCTGACCCGGCGCCAGGTGATATTCAGCGTCTTGCTGGTCAGATGCATATACGCCTGGCCGACCAGCGTATTGGGATTGACCAGCCGCAACGTGTAGTCGATCTGGTTGTGCGCCATGTCCGTGCCGTAAAAGAGCGTGAAGCGCAGCGTCTGGGTCGGGTTGTCCCAGACCGCGTCGCGGATGTCCGACTGGTCGACGCGGGTCAGCGCCTGAATGCGATACGCCTGGTCGCCGACGCGCTTGATTTCATAGCGGTCCGGCGCCCGCTGCGTATCGCCGGGCCAATCTTCTTCCCAGATGCCGACCAGCAGCTCCAAACCGGCGCCGCCGCCGCCGGCGCTGGCGGTCTTGACCCACGTGATATTATATTGCTGGCCGCTGCCGGAAACCGCCACGCCGGTCAGGGCGCCCGGTCCGGTGGGGTAGAGCGTGTAGTCGTATTCCGTCTGGTTGTTGTAATGCAGGTGGAAGGTCAGGCGGTTCGGCGACCAACTCACATTCGAGACCTGCTGGGTGCTCGTGTTGGTCTGCGGGACAACCTGCGCGCCGTAGCCCTGGACGAAGACCTGATATACGTCATGGGTGCTCGAATTGGGCCAGTTCTCCTGCCACGTGCCCGACCAGTCCGCCGCCGCCATGGCGTAACCGCCGCCGCCGCCGCCGCCGCCTCCGCCGCCGCCGCCGCCGCTCGGCGAACCGGTGCCGACCCGGTACCAGCGAATGTCTTTCCGCTGGTCTCCGCGGGTCACCGTGCCGCTCAGCGTGTTGCCGATCGAGTCGATGTGCAACGAATATTCGATCGGGTTGTTGTCGAAATACAGCGAGAAGCTGAGCGTTTCGCCGTCCCAGCGCAAATTGGACAGGCTCTGATGTTCTTCACGCGTAATGGGTTTCACGCTGATGGTGTTGCCGTCCGCGCTGACGATGATCCGATATTGATCGTGCACGGCGGCCCCGGGCCAATCCTCCACCCAGTCGCCGGCCCAGCGGTGCGTATCCGTCCGGCTCGGCGTCGGCGTGGGATACGACGGCGTCGGTTGCGGAACGGTTGCGCAGGCCGCGGCGGCGAGAATGATCATGCCAGCCAGCAAAAAAATAGTCTTCTTCATTGGCCACCTCATCTTACGGTTGCTTGATGGGCCGATCCTTTTTTTGTCGCGAAACTAAAACCGCCTGCATGATAACCGGAAGCGCAATCGCCTTTCAAGAGCTTTGCCAAACCGGAGCGCTTTTGCTAACGTGAACGCTCGCTACCCCGGAGGCCGTTGATTTGTTCGGCGTGTCGCTCACGTCCTTGCCCTATTGGCTGGTCATGTTGCTCACCGCCACGGCCTTGATTCACTACTTCAAGACGCGGCCGGATGCATATTGGTTTTATGTCATCATTTTTCTACCCACGATCGGGCCGCTGGCGTACTTCGTGGTCAACCTCGTGCTGCCGCTGTTCGGCGCGGGCGGCGGGTTGGTCGAGGGCCGGGTCGCGTTGACCCTGGCTGAACGCCGCCGCCTCCGCGAATTGCGGCACAAACTCGAAGAAAATCCGCTGCCGTACGACTACGCCCAACTCGGCGAGCTGCTGTTCCGCCGCCGCGATTATTTCCAGGCGGAGCCGTTGCTGCGCCAGGCGGCAGCCCTGATCCGCGATGAGGTTGAACCGCGTTACTGGCTCGCGCTCACGCTCGAACAGGTCGGCAAGCCGCAAGAGGCCGCCGAACTGCTGCGGCCGATCATCGAGCGCGATCCGCGTTACAAGTTCAATGAAGCCGCCCTCGCCTATGCGCGCGTGCTCGAAAAAGCCGGCCGGTTAGACGACGCGCTGGCGGCGTACGATCGCGTGCTGCATCAGTCCACGCTGACCGAGGCCCGCGTGCGCTGCGGCCTGTTGCTGGCCGCGAAAGGCCAGACCGACCAGGCGCGCCAACTTCTCGAACAGGCGGTGCGCGAGGCGCGCGATCTGCCGCGGTTCAACGTGCGCGTCGCGCGGCCGTTCGTCCGGCAGGCGAAGGCCTGGCTCGCCGCCCACCCCCGCTGATCCTTTTGACGATATCGCGCGGCTGTGCTTTGCTGGCGTCATGCGGATCGCCTATCTGATCCATCACGATGTACGCGGCCGTTTCGGCGGCAGCGAGGTTTACGCCCGCGCGCTGGCCGAGGCGGCGGCGGACGCCGGGCACGAGGTGCTCGTCATCTGCCGCGGCGACGCGCACGGCCGGCCGCTGGAATACGCGGACGAGGCGAAGTTCCGCCTGGCCGTGCTCGACGAGCGGGCGCTGGCCGCGCCGCGGGCGCTGTTCCGCCTGCGCGAGACGTACGACAACCCGCGCGCGATGACGTTGCTGGCGGAAGCGCTGGGCGCGTTTCAGCCGGCGCATCTCCATATTCATCATTTGCTGATGACCAGCGTGCGCGTCGTCGATTGGGCGCGGGAGCGGCGCGTGCCGGTCACCGCGACGCTGCACGACTACTGGGCCTTCTGCCACCGCATCACCTGGCAACTGCCGAACGACGAGCCCTGCCCCGGCCCGCTGGGCGGCTGGCGCTGCCGCGGCTGCGGCAAAGCGATTTACAACCGTTGGCCCGGCCGCCTGCTGCAACCGGCCCACGCCGCCGGTTTCGTCGCGCGCAACGCCGCGCTGCGCCACGCGTACGCCCATATGAAGGCCGTCTTTGCGCCCAGCCGCACCGTGTTGTGGGCGCACCGGGCGCACGGTTTCGAGGCGGCGAAGCTGGCGCACCGGCCGTACGGCCTCGCCCGCGTCGAACGCGCGCCGCGCCTCCAGCCGCATCGTCGCCTGGCGGTGGGTTACATCGGGCGGCTCTCGCCGGACAAAGGCGTCGAGACCTTGATCGACGCGGCCCGCAGCGGTACGGGTTTCGGGGTGGACGTTTTCGGCCACGGCGATGACGCTTATGTGCGCACGCTGCGCCAGCGGGCCGCGGGCGCGCCGGTCGTTTTCCAAGGGGCGTTCGATCACGCGGAGCTGAACGACATTCTCGCGCGCATCGACGTGCTGGCCGCGCCCAGTCGCTGGCGTGAAAACCAGCCGCTCGCCCTGCTTGAAGCGGCGGCGCACGGCGTGCCCACGGTCGTCTCGGCCATCGGCGGACTGCGCGAGGCTGACGAGTTGTGCGGCGCGCTGCTGCTTCCGCCGGATGACGTCGCGGCCTGGGCTCGCGTTCTTTCCGATCTCGCGCGCGATCGCCGGCGGCTCGCCGAGTTGCAGGAGCACGCGCGGTACGATCGTCGGATCGAAGACGATCTTCAGGCGCATCTCGAGGCGGGCCGATGAGCGCGCCGTACACCGTGGGCGTGCCGGTGCGCGACGGCGCGGCGACCCTCGGCGCGGTGTTGGCCGCGACGGCGGCGCAAATCCCGGCCCCCGCCGAAATTCTGGTTTGCGACGACGGCAGCCGCGACGACAGCGCGCGCGTGGCCCGCGCCGCCGGTGCGCGCGTCCTCGCCCAGGCCCGCCCGGCCGGTCTCGCCGTCGCACGCAACATGCTGCTCGAAGCTTGCCGCACCGAGTACCTTGTCTTCTTCGACGCCGACGCCGCGCCCCGCCCCGGCTGCTCCGCCGCGCTGCTGGCGCCGTTCGCCGACGAACCAATCGCCGCGGTCGGCGGACGCGGGGTGGAAGTCGGCGCGGCGACCTTCGCCGATCGCTGGCGCGCGCGCACGACGCCGCAATCGCACGGCGACGCGCCGCTCGACGACGATTGGATGGTGATGGGACTGTGCTGCGCCTTTCGCGTCGCGGCGCTGCGGCAGGTCGGCGGCTTCGATCCGCGCTTCGTCCAATGCGGCGAGGACGTGGAAATCTCGCTGCGGTTGCGCGCGGCGCGTTGGCGGCTGGTCTATCGGCCCGCCGCGGTCGTCGAGCACGCGCGCAACGACAGCGCGTGGGGCCTGCTGCGCCAGGCCTACCGCCACAGTCGCGAAGCCGCCCGCGCCCTGCGGCTGCACGGCGAATCGCCCGCGCTGCTGGCGCGTCTCGCCCGCGAAGCGCTGCGGCCGGCGCTGCGGCGCGATCTCGCCGCGCTCGACGCCCCCGCCGCGCTGCTCACCGCGGCGAATCTGCTGGCCCGACGTACCGGCCTGCTGGTCGGCGCGCGCCGTTGACCCACGCCAGTCGTGGTTGCATAGTGCAACCATCGTGCATAGGATAAGCAGGGAGGCGAAAGGAGAAACCAATGGCCACGTTGCACGTGCGTAACGTTCCCGACCGGATGCACAAACGCATCGGCAAGATCGCCACGGCGCAAGGCCGCTCGATTAGCGCTGAAGTGATCAACCTACTCGAACGCGCGCTGGCGCTGGAAGAGAATCGCCGGCGGCAAACGTCGCTGCTCGAAGGCATTCGCCGGCGGCGGGAAAGCCGCAAAAAGCTGCCGGGCACGCCCGACTCGCTGACATTGTTGCGCGAGGACCGCGCGCGATGAGCGTCAGCCGTCTGGTGCTTGATGCGAGCGTAGGCATCAAAATTTTTGTTCAGGAAGACCTATCGGACGCCGCGCAACGGCTGGTCGGTTTGGCGCTCGAGGATCGCTTCTTCCAGCTTCACGTACCGGATTTGTTCTACGCCGAATGTGCGAATGTGCTGTGGAAAAATGCTCGTTTTCAGCGTCTCTCTAACGGCGAAGTGCTCGCCGACCTGAAAGACCTCACGAGCATTCCCCTTCATGTCACTTCGACGCGCGGGCTGATTGAAACGGCGCTGGCCGCCGCTTTGCGTTTCGATATCGCCGCCTATGACGCCTGCTACGTCGTGTTGGCCGAGCAGTTGAACGCGCCGCTGGTCACGGTGGATCAGGAGATGATCCGCCGACTGAAGGGCTCGAAACATTTGCTTCGCCTGCTTGACGAAAAGTCTGATGTCCGCGAGTATTTTCGCGTCTGACGACGCTGCCGGCGCAGTCACTTTAAACACGAGCGAGGTGAAGCGATGTTTACCGACAAAACCATCGGCATTATCGGCCTGGGCAACATGGGCGAGGTGTTGCTGCGCGGATTACTGACCGCGGAAACGACCGACCGCGCGCATCTGCTGGCCACCGAAATGCTTCCCGACCGCCGCGTCTTCGTCGGCGAAACCTACGGCATCAAGGTCGGCGCCGACAACGTGGCGATGGTGCAGCGCTGCGATATCGTGCTGCTGGCGGTCAAGCCGCAGAACATCGACAAGGTGCTGCTTGAGCTCGTCGAGGTGCTGGACGAATCGAAGCTGCTGATTTCCATCGCCGCCGGCATCACCACCGAGTTCATCGCCTCGTTCTTTCCCGACCGCGACGTGCGCATCGTGCGCGCCATGCCCAACGCGCCCGCGCTCGTGCTCACCGGCGCGACCGCGCTGTACCCCGGCAGTCACGCGACCGACGACGACCTCAAGCTCGCCTTCGGCATTTTCGACACCACGGGCAAAACGGTGGTCGTGGCCAATGAAGCGCTGATGGATGTGGTCACCGGACTGTCCGGCTCCGGGCCCGCGTTCGTCTTCATGATGATCGAAGCGCTGTCCGATGCGGGCGTGCAGATGGGTCTGGCGCGCAAGGTCTCGAACCTGCTCGCCGCGCAAACGGTCCTCGGCGCCGCGAAGATGTTTCTCGAAACCGGGCGCCACGCCGGCGATCTGCGCGACCTCGTCGCCACCCCCGGCGGCACCACCTTCGCCGGCCTCCGCGCGCTCGAAAAAGGCGTCTTCCGCTCCACGGTCATGGATGCGGTCGAAGCCGCGGCGAAGAAAAGCAAGGAGTTGGGGAGGAAGTGAGCCCGGGTTCCGGAGACCGGGTCCCGGGTTCCGGGTATCAGCCGCGCTATAGTCCCGCTTTAACGGAGAGGCGGCACACTCCGCGAAACTCATTCAACAAGATTCAAATCAGCGGCGGCTTTGAAGCTCGGATTGCACGGCGAACGACGATCGTTCCGATCGTGACGACCACGCCGACGATCGCCGCGGCCAGCACCCAGCCCATCGCCGCCGAATCCCGCAGATAAGACTCCCTGATCAGCGTCAAGGCGAACAGGACCGCCATGAGCAAGAGCGACACCCCGAAATCGTGCCAATAAAAACCAGCGAATTCATTCAATAGATGAAGCAAAAAAGTCATCGGGATTCCTCACGTCGTTTCGTTTTTCCTCACCTCTTCACTCTTCACTCGTCACTTTTCATTTTTTTCTTCCCAGCCACTCCAGCACTTTGTCCAACGGTTTCTTTTGGCGTGCGTCCCAAATCGTTTGGGCCTCGCGTTCCACGTGTTCGCGAGGGGCGTTGTCGGCCTCGTCGAGCGCGGCGTCGTGATAAATCTGCTGGTCGGTCAGATACGTTTTCGCCTCGCCGGCCACGGCCGCGTCCATGAATTCAGCGTGCGCCTGCACCAGCTCGAGCTCGCCCTTGTCGAGGTAGATGCCGTGCTCCCTCATGCAGCGATTGATGACGATGCCTGACGAATAATTGTAGACGAACGGCATGATCGTCGACGAGCAGACCGGGCATTTCAGTTCCCGCTTGCGCTCATCCGGCGAAATGGTTTTCCCGGTGGTCTTCGCGCGGGTGCGGGCGTCGGCGATGACTTCCTTCGCGAAGACTTCCTCGCGCCGCTCGACGATGAGCCCCATTGCGGTCTGGCCCAGCCACACGCCGCCGCATTGCCCGCAGCGATCGAGTGCGGCGCCTTCGTACATTTCGTGCGTCATCGCCGCGGCGCAGTTCGGACAAGCGATCGCTTCCATGAAGCACTCCCCGTTGATGAGGCAAAAGAATCCGACGAATAGCGGCGCGCGTCAAGATAGGAATTCACCGCAGAGGACACGGAGAACGCGGAGAGTGGGTTTTCACTTCCGACCCCACCCCAAACCCCTCCCCGACACGGGGAG
>PMZC01000066.1 GCA_003170555.1 Deltaproteobacteria bacterium | reverse complement strand
GATCGTCAGCGTGTGGTCGCCCGGTTGGCGGCCGCCGACGCGCCAGGCGATCTGGCCGGCGACCGGCATCCGAACCGCAGCGGTTTCCACCGCGACGCCGCCGTCGGCCGTGAGCGCGGCCGGCAGGTCGATCAGGTTCAGACTCTTGTCCACCGTCACGTTGACCACCACGCTTTCGCCGACGGCCACGGGCCGATAGCCGTACCACGCGTTGAGCTGCACGAGCAGCAGCAGCACGGGCGCGAGCATCACCGCCAGCGGCCGCAGGTTGTTCGCCATATAGACGAGGTTCCAGCGCAGGATATTGCCGATCGAACTCAGCAGCACGCGCAGGCTGTCTTTGTAAAGCATAATGGCCAGAAAGTGCGCCTTGATGCGATCCTTCGCCCGGGTGATGCCGCGCTGATTCGAAGTGTATTTGTAGATGATCAGCATCAGCACGCCGGTGACCGCGCTGATCACGATCATGCCGGTCAGCGGCAGCCGCCGGAACGGCGCCATCACCAGCGCGAACACGGCGCCCAGGGCGTTGGAGATCGCGAGCATCAGCTAATGTACCCCGGCAGGCGTGTCATTCCGACCGAACCCCGAGTGTCAACGAGGGGCGAGCGGAGGAATCCCTTTCCCAGCAAAAGGGATTTCTCCACTTCGCGGCCCCTCGTCAGGCGCGGGGCCGCTGCGGTCGAAATGACAGAAAAAAAGTGCATCGTCGCCGCGAACATCAGCTGATGTACCCCAGGCCTTGCAGCTTTTTCTTGATCTCCTCTTCGCTGTCGCTCTCGCCGATCTGCGCCAATTCCTTCTCCAGCACGTGGCCGACGAATTCCTCGACCGACGAATAGCCGGCGAGGTCGGCGAATTTTTTCACCCGCGCGTAGAGGTCTTTGTCGAGCTTGATCTTGGGTCCGAACATCGTCGCTCCTCATTCCCCCGTCAGAATGTTGCGGCCGATCATGTCCTTCGGCCGCGGCACGCCGAACAGTTCGAGCACGGTGACCGGCACGTCGTAGAGTTTCGGATCGGCCAGCTTGATCGGCCGATTGGCGAAGATCGAACCGGGCAGTTCCTCGGTCGCCATGCAGTGGTCGCCGCTCCAGGCGTCTTTGTTCGGGCGCAGCAGCGGGCCGGTCGGGAACTTGCCGAGCGCCGTTTCCCAACTGCCGCGGTAGCCGCGCGCGTAGCCGATGATCAGCTCCGGCGCGTCCTTCGCGTACGGCCCCTGGTAAACCTCGGACGTTTTGTAAACGTGGCTGATCACATGCGCGCCCGTTTCCGGGTCGGTGACCGCGAGCAGCTTGCGCGAAATCTCGTCGACCAGGTTGTTGACGTCGCCGGCGCTGACGACGCCTTTGCCCTCGCGGCCCATCAGGTTGAGGTACAGGCTGTTGATGCCCAGCGTGTAGGCCTTGGTGCCGTACCAATTCACGTTCGCCAGGAACTCGGCCTCGCGATCCTTTGGGTCCCGCAGTTTCAGGTAGCCGTTTTCCAGCAGCCACGACGAAACGTGGAACGATTTGTAGTACGGCGCGAAGCCGTGGTCGCTCATCACCATGATGGTGGTCTTGGCGTCGACCAGGTCGAGCGCATCGCCCAGCGCCTTGTCGAGCCGCTGGTACGTGTCGCGGACCACGTTGGTGAACGGTTCGTCGAGCGCGGGCACGTAAGCCGGATGCGCGTGGTCCATCGTTCGCCAGAACGTGTGCGTGATTTGGTCGGAGCTGGAGAAGTAGAAGAACAACAGGCCGTCGTGGAAGCGCGACAGCTCGTAGTGGAACAGCTCGAGCCGCTCCTTCAACACCGTGTGCGCCTGCTCGAGGAATTCGCGGTTGTCGAGCACGTGGTTCGACAACGCCTTGGTGTCTTCGGGAATGCCCTGCATGTGGAACGGTCCGCCGCGCGCGGCCGCGAGCTCGACCGAATATTCGGGCGGGGTGCTGATCGGCATCGCCGGAATGCGCGGGTCGATGTTGACCGGCGAGACGTAGAGCTTGAATTTCGGGCGCACGCCTTTGAGCAGGAAGCGCACCATGCCGTGGACCTTGATCAGGTGCGGCACCATGACGAATTCGAGCGCGATCCAGTCGGTCCATTCGCCGACCTTGAGCACGCGCCGCTCGCCCATGACGTCGAGCACCGCGGCGTCCGCCGTTTGATCGACGTGCACCTCGAACGGAACTTCGCTGTCGGGCGCGGACTCACCTTCGGGCGTCTCGACAAACGTGTTCTTCGGTCCGAGAATTTTCGCGCTGACCGCGCCGTCGATCACCTCGACCGGGAAGACTTTGCCGCCGGTGATTTCCTCGCCGTCTTCGCGTTTCGGCGGATCGTCGGTGTAGTACGAGAAGCTGCCGTAGCCGCCGAGCAGGTCGGGCGTGCCCATGCCGGACAGCGAGCGGAAGCGCCCTTCCACCGGCGGGAAGTTGCTGGGCACGCAAAAAACCGTCGACGGAATGTTGTGGTCGTCGAGATATTCCCAAAACGCCTTGCCCTTGCGCAGCAACTCCACCTTGCCGCTTTCCAGCGGAATCTTGTAGCCGGCCACGCGCCAGAGCCGTTCCGGCGTTTCGGTTTTCGAGGTGGACAGAAACGGCAGGTAGGTCTGCGGGTCGCGGTGGATGAAGTCGAAGATGCCGTGGCCGCCGGGGTTCTTGCCGGTGATGAAGTTCGACCACGCCACCGGGCTTTGCGGCGGAATGCTGGTGCCGAGCTCCGTAAACGCGCCCTGCTGTTGCAGCCGCTTCAGATTGGGCAGCCGGCCTTCATCCATCCACTTCCGCGTGAGCTGCGGATCGAGCCCGTCGAAGCCGATCACGATGACCTTCGTCCCGTCCCTGGTTTGCATGCCCGACAAACTGCGGCGCGGCGAGCAGCCGACGGCCAATCCGACCGCGCCGGCCAGCAACCCCTGTAAAAATGATCTACGGCTGATGCCGTTTTCTTCGCCCATGATCGTTTCTCCTCACGCTACTTTTCCGTCAGCACCCGACCGTCCATATAGCCCGGAACCGGCACGCCCAGTTGGTGCAGCACCGTCGGCGCGATATCCATAATCGACGGTTCATCTTGCGCCAGTTTGAAGTTGGTGAACAGCACGCCCGGCGCCTCGCGCGGATCGACGCAGTGATCGCCGCTCCACGCCTTGACGTTGTCCTCGAACACGTGCGGCGTGACGACGCCCGTCGTGCCGTCCCAGCCCGCGCGCCAACCCACCGCGTAGCCGATGATCAGGTCCGGCGCGTTGCCCTTGTAGGGTCCGGTGTAAAGCTTGTCGGATTCCCACACCTGATTGATCGCGACCTTGCCTTTTTCTTCGTCGACGAGGCCGCTCAGTTTTGTCACCAGTTCCCGGCGCAGCGCGGCCGCTTCCTCGCCGGGTTCGACGATGCCCTGCGCCTCGCGCCCGCGAACATTCAGGTACATGCCGCCGAGGCCGACCTGATAAGCGCGCGTGCGCGACCAGTCGACGTCGGTCAGCCACTTGCCGCCCTTCGCGCCGTCCTTCAGCGCGAGGTAGCCGTGTTGGAGCAGCCAACTGTTCAGGTTGACGCCGCGGTTGAACGGCTTGAAGCCGTGGTCGCTCATCACCAGGAACAGATCGTTCTTCTTCAGCTTCTTCCGCGTGCGGCCGAGCAGCGCATCCATGTTCTTGTAGAGGTCGAGCACCGCGTCTTTGCGGCCCCCGCCGTTCTTGCCGCGCAGCGACGGGTGATCGTCGACGAGGTAGCGGAAGAACATGTGCTGAATGCGGTCGGTGCCGTCGAACACGCAGGTCACCAGGCCGGTCTTCGTTTTGTCGAGCGCGTCGAAGAACATCTTTTCGCGCTCGTCGTTAATCAGATACGTCTCAGTGAGGAAGAGGTCGTCGGAGATCAGCCCTTCGTTCAGCACCCAGGTATCTTCGGCGAGACCGAGGTTGGCGAACGGGCCGATGAGCTTCGACAAGTAAAGCGAGTACGCCTTCGGGTGGCTGATGGCGAACGCGGGGCGTTCGGGGTCGAGGTTGATCGGCGAAACGTAAAGCGCCGGCTCGCCCTGGTAGCGCGTCAGCAAAAAGCGCGCGATGCCGCTGACCGTGATGTGCAGGCTCGCTTTGAACGAAAGGCGAATCCACTCGCTGAACTGGTCGAACGCGAGCGGCACGTCTTTGTCGGGCAGCTTGAGCACGTACGCGCCGTTCTTGCCCGGCCGCAGCGTGAACGAAATTTTCATCTCGGGTTGATCGGCAAGCAGCGCATCGGGCGGACCAAGAATCTCGCCGCGCAGCGTTTCGCCGTTTTGGGTCAGCGGCAGAATGACGCCGCCTTCCTCGACGTCGCTGTCCCACTTCTTCGTCGTGTAGAAGCTGAACGTGCCCTGGCTGCCGCGGATATCCGGCACGCACATGCCCGACAGGCTCACGCCGTTGAACTTCTCGGGCGGGAACGTAATCGGCACGCGGATCACGGTCGAAAAAATTCCGTGTTCGCCGAGCACCACCCAGAACGGTTTGCTTTTGCGCAGCAGGCGAATCTCCGGTCGGGTGAGCGGAATGTGGTACTTGCCGAGCTTGATCGTGCGACGCGCGTCGCCGATGTAAGCCGACGACAGCGTGGGCAGATACGTGCGCACGTCGCGGCTCAGAAAATCGAAGATATTGTGGCGGCCCGGATTCGCGCCGGTCATGAAACTCGACCACGCCACCGGACTCACCGACGGGAACGTCGTGCGCAGCCGGTGGAATTGACCTTCCTCCGCCAGCTTCTTGAAGTTCGGCAGATGCCCTTCCGCCATCCACTTTTCGGCGAGCTGTGGGTCCATGCCGTCGAGACCGAGCACGACCACGCGTTTCACCTTCGCATGGCGCAGCGCCCGGCGGCGGCGAAACCAGGTATACACGAAGCGGATCGGCCAGACGGCCAACGAAAACACAGCGACGAAAAACGTGGCGATGAGAAAGAAAAAGCTGGTGATGAACGCGAATCCGGCGCCCGGGCCGACGTAAGCGTACGCCGGCGCGGCCAGCGCAACCGCCGCAAGAAAAGCCAAACCGGCGACTAGCCTTCGCATAGACCTCCATCTACGGTTTCTTACGAAACCATAACCAAGCCTAATCAGTACGGGTATCGCTGGCAACCGGCGATTGGGCCTACTCCAGGTGGTCTAGGATCAACCCGGCGACCTGGGTGATTTGCGGCACGTCGTCGACCGGCCTGGTCGTCCAAAGAAACGCGTCGTTTTGATTGTGCATGCCCGACAGGCCGAAACGGCCGAAGATTTCGGTGCGGTCGACCGCGCCCTTGAAGTCGAAGCCGTCAATCGACACGGCCACCAGGTCCGGGCCGTTCGCCGCGTATGGGCCGTGGTAGGCTTCCTCGCGCCGGAAGAAACGCCGCACCAATTTGCGCCCGCTGTACTCAAGCTCGGCTAGCGCGGCCTGCACGTCATCGAGCACCCGCGGCGCATCGGCCGGATCGACGCCGCCCTTGGGGTATTTGCCTTTCAGGTGCACGTACACGCGATTCGGGTCGAGCACGAACGCTTTCGCCGCGGGCGATATTTCGGCGAGGTCGGTCGGTGGGTCGGTTTCGAACTTGAGCAGGCCCCGTTCGACGAGATACCGATTCAGCGCCACCTCCTGCTCGATGCCGCAAAAGCCGTGGTCGCTGAGCAGAAAGAAACCCGACAACGATTCGTCCCTCGTCGTCTTCACGTAGCGCTCGGCCATCTCGCCGACGAATTCGTCCACCGCCTGATAATACTTGATCGTTCGCGCGTGCAACTCGTGCGACTCGTCGGTCAGCGCGTGCCAAAGATAGTGGTGCAGGCGATCGGTGCCGGTGACGACGACCTCGAAATAGTCCCACTCCTCCTGCTCCCAAAACATCGCCGTCGCCTGCCGCTGCACCGCGAGCGTGCGATCGAGGTCTTGCAGCGCGAAGGCGTGGTTTTGCCGCGCGCGCGTCGTGTCGATGTCGATCTCATAATTCATCCGGCGCAGTGGGCCGATGTACTTGGCCGGGAACACCGCGCGGACCAGTTCGATGGCCACGAAGCCGCTGACCAGCGCGCCGCTCAGCCGCCGCGCGGGATACGTGCCCGGCTGGTTGATGACCACGCTGCGTTTGCCTTGCTTTTCGAGGCGGTCCCAGATCGTCGGCGCTTTCAGACTGCCGTAGTTGGGGAACGTCTGCTGGTATGAGCCGGGGACCACTTCGGTAAAGCCGAAGATGCCGTGCTCGCCGGGATCGACGCCGGTCATGAAGCTCGGCCAGCTCACCGCCGAGATTTCCGGCACCGTGACTTCCATCCGCCGCAGATTGCCCCGCGCCGTGATGCGCGCCAGGTTGGGCAAGATGCCGCGGGCCATGAAATCGACCAGCAGCTTGTGCGGCACGCCGTCGAGGCCGACGACCACCGCCTTGTTCTTTTTCCGTGAGAATATCGCCATGGGTTATCCTCCGGCCACGAGCGCGGCAAGGGTAGCGTCGGGAAAGCGAGATGACAAGGGGGAGCGCCGGGGTTGGGGG
>PMZC01000117.1:3507-6146 GCA_003170555.1 Deltaproteobacteria bacterium | reverse complement strand
GGCGAGGTGATGCAGGAAAGCGCGCAGGCCGCGCTCGCGTACGTGCGGTATCGCGGCAAGGCGCTCGGCCTCGCCGACGACTTCTTCGCGCGCACCGATCTGCACGTCCATATTCCGGAAGGGGCCATTCCGAAAGACGGGCCCTCGGCCGGCATCACGATCACGACCGCCATCGTCAGCGCGCTGCTGCACATTCCGGTGCGGCACGACGTGGCGATGACCGGCGAAANNGCGCGGCCGCGTGCTGCCGGTGGGCGGGCTCAAAGAAAAGCTCGTCGCGGCGCTGCGCTGCCAGGTGCGCAAGGTGCTCGTGCCGAAGGAAAATCAAAAAGAGCTGAGCGAGGTTCCGGAAAAGGTCGCCAAGGGTCTGGAGCTGGTGTTGGTCGAGACCATGGACGAAGTGCTGCGCCACGCCCTGGCGGTCGACAATCCGGACGAACTGTTCGTGGAATCGTCGGCTGACGCGACGAAGCCGTGCGCCGAACCGCCGGTCGAACATCACGATCTGCAGTAGTGTCAACTCGCCTCGCGCCGAGTCGTCTCGCGCNNAAGTCAACGTGAATTTGAAGGAAATGGGGATGGTGTCCCCGATTTTGGGATGGTGTCCCCCGATTCCCTAATAGGGATGATGTCCCCCGATTCCCGTGATGTCCCCCGATTCCCCATCTTGGAGGGCACGGAGCCGTCGGGCCTCTCCATTGCCAAGGTCACACGCCGCGAGATTCCAACGCTCTAGGATGCTCAACGGTCGGCTTTTAGATTTTCTGAAAAGGCCTTCGATGATTACAAGAAAAGTTTTACAAACCAAATCAATTCACAAATGTCGCCTTAACTCGCTTCGACGATATGAAGTAGGGAATCCAAATTGCGGCATTGATACCGCCATGCCAAAGGGCCCACTGGGCATATTCGATGTGCTCCTCCGCTATTCTAAGAGCCTGACCGGTTGGAATATCAAACGGCATTGCATCCAGATTCGCCTTCAAAAGCGACCAGATCGCATAAAGCGCAAAACAGGCAAAGAGATCCACGCACCATAGGGCGATGACAATTGAAGGTGCGTTGCGTTTCTTGCGGAAAAACCGCGACGAAGTGTATATCAAAAAGGCAACGAGTACGAGATACACGATACACTCCAGAAGGTATACCCCTTTGGCCTTCGGCCAGACATCAAGAAATATGATGAACGATATGATCACACTCACAATACCGATGGGTGGCCCCACAGCAAAGCCAATAGCTGGAAGAGTTAACCAACCTCCTAACCCTACGAGTTTCGGATCGACTGCTGGCTTGCTTCCTTCATTTGCTTCTGTCTGTGTGGCGCCAGACGACTCCTTCGACATTTTAATCTCGCGATTTGCTTCCCCACTCAGATTCCTTTGAAATGCCTCACAGGATTCTTCGGGTCGGACTAGCGCCCCCCGTTTTTTAATACACTTAAATTGGTTCGCAGCTTTTCCCGCAATAAAATACGCACAATTGAGGCATATTTTCTGTTCTGATGGGCTTTCTGTTCTATCATTGGGATGACCTTCTACCATGATTCCTCCGGCACTCATTGTGCCTCGTCAAAACATACTGGATACTTTAAACTGTAGTTCAAAGTGTGCTTTCTTGTCTTTGTTCCTGCGTATCGCGAGCCAGATTGTAACACCGTCTTTCTTTCACTGTCACCCGCGACGGCGGAACGCTATTCGTCCATAAAGCGTTGACGACAAACGTTGAAATCGGGGGACACCATACCGAAATCGGGGAAATCGGGGGACACCATACCTATTTATTTTGCCGACCGGAATTCCCCGGAATTCCCCGTTGAAAAACAATCGGCTATTCTCGGATTAATAGGCTACTAATTAGCTACTCCGTAATTTCCGGGAACAGAATTTAGAAACCAGGCGGCGGTTTACGCTCGACATTCCGAACTACTGCCAACATCCGTCGGAAATTCATTCTCTGTTTGTCGTCCGCGGAATCCGAATGCGAGCCGCCGGCGGAACCGGCGACGCCGCGTTCCGAACGGCCGGTCGAACACCACGATCTGCAGTAGCGTTGGTTTGCTTCACGTCGAGTAAGTTGAAACGCTGAGGAGCACTGGCAAACTACGCGCGGCGCTCCGTGTGCCAGCGCCACCCAGGGAGAGGCTGGCCGAGGTGCGCCGCGATCTACTCTTCTTTGTCCTCGGTCCGCCGGCCCTTTTTGTGGCCGGCCGCGGAGCGCCGGTCGATGAGCTCCTCGAGGTCTTCGACCAACACGGCGAGGTCGCCGATCAGGTCTTCTTTTTCCGCGCAGCCGAGAATTTCATGCTTCAGCATGGCGAGGTCGTTGACCGAGTAGCTGGCCAGGAACGAATCCAGGATGCCGGCTCGATGCGCCCGCACCACGTCTTCGAGATTGAAGAACCCCATCGTTTTTCCTCCTGCGTTCCGCAAATGACACCATCAACATTATCCATTCTATCGCCCAAGGCAAGCGGTCGATGACTTCGCGGGATCGGGCGGCGCCGGAAATCAGCAGCCGCAACCGCTATGCTTCGTCTCGCCGACCAGGCCGTTCCCATCGTCGTCGGACGCGTCGTCGTCACCCGGCGGCGGCACAATGTCGTCGTCCGACGTGTCGTCGTCGATCGCATCGTCGTC
>PMZC01000117.1:0-3491 GCA_003170555.1 Deltaproteobacteria bacterium | reverse complement strand
GAGATCGTCGTCGACGTCGTCGTCTGCGTTGGGCACGCAATCGTCGGCGCCTTCGTCGCAGGTCTCATCCGGGCCGCATGGGTCGCCCGACGAAACGCACGCGCCGCCGGAGCACGATTCCGCGCCGTCGCAGAAGAGGCCGTCGTCGGTGCAGGCGATGCCGTCGTGGTTCGACCAAGCGGCTGAAGACGTGGCGACGTCGCACCACTCGCACTCGTTGGCCGGGTTCGGTGCGCCGTCAGGGTAGCAGGTGGCGCCGATGAAGCACCCGTCGCACGCGGCGTAGGTCATCTTGGCGAAGTTCGCGGGCGTCCAGTCCCAGCCGGAGTTGTAGGGCCAGCCCTGGTCCGCCGGATGATCAGCGTCCCAGTACTTCAGGTAGAAGCCGATCGTCTCGCCCGGCGCGCCGTAGAGCTGCCCGGCGGTGAGATCCAGCGCCGCTTCGATCTGCACGTGGCCGTCGAATGATTCTTTGAAAACCGAATAAATCGAATCGGTGGCCACGCCGGGGCAGGGCGAGCCGCCGCCATAGAGCGGCTGGTAAATGTATTCGACGCCGCCGGCCATGTAGGTGGCCACGTACAGGCCTTCGTCGGCGCAACTGGCCGGCCACAGGCCGTCGTTGTTGTTGTCGAAATGGATGCCCCACATGTCATAGTCGGACAACGTCGCGTCGCCGGTCACGTCGAGCGCCAGATACAGATACGTTCCGTCGGTCATCAGATAGGCGAGGTAGTCGACGTCGCCCGCCACTGGAATCCTGGTCGCGTTGGCCCATTCGCTCGGATCGATCGTGCCGTCGATGGCCGGCATGTCGTCGGTCCACCCGGCGGTGAACGTCGCGGTGGTCGCGCTGGGGAAATACATCTCGGCAAAGGCCCACGGATAGCGATAATCCCAGCTGTCCGGCCAGTACAGCGACTCAGTGGACGTGTCCAGGGCCGTCAGCTCCAGGCCGACGGCCTGGCCCAAACCGCCGGCCATTTCCTCGCCGGTCAGGTCGATGCGGAATTCGTACACCACGTGGCCGTCGCTTTGGGTCGACGCCTGGACGTAGGCCGATTGCGCGTCCACGAAGCCGCAGTCCGCACCGCCGGCCGTGCGCGCCGCGTACTGCGCAACCATGTTCGTCCCGTTGTAATAGAACGCGTAGGTGCCGTCGGCGCCGCAAACAGCGGGGTAGCCGCCGTTGAGGTCGTTGTCGAAATCCAGGCCGACGGCGTCATTGTTGCCGAGCGAAACGTCCGAACTCACCACCGCGCCGTACAGGAACCGGGCGTCGGCGAGGAAATAGAAAGTCGCGCTGGCCACGCCGGGATCATTCAGGTACAGATCCGTGGCATAAGCCCATTCGCCGGGGTCGATCACGCCGTCGATCAGCGGCGGAATGTTGGCGCCGGCCACGACGAGCTCCGTCGGCAGTTCGGCGAAGAACAGGTCGCTCCAGGTGGACGGATCGGTCGGTGTGGCGCCCGACGGGTAGAACTGCGAGACGCCGGTGGACGTTGCCGCGCCGACTTGTTCGTCATAGACCGCGACGGCGAAACCGATGGTGTCGCCCGGCCGGACGTCCAGCGGGCCGGCCGTCAGGTCGATCCGCACCTCGTAGACTTCGTGGCCGGTCGCGTGGGCGCGGGACCCCGCGATGTAGGCGTTGGCCGCCACCGGGGTGCACGGCGCGCCAGCCGCGTATGGAAAGAACCACGGGTTGCCCGCGGCGTCGTACTTGAAAGCGCCTTCGTTGCTGCCGTCGCAGTCCGCCGGATACGAGCCGTTGTTGTCTTGGTCGAACAAGAAATAGACCGCGTCGTTCGAGCTGACCGTCGTGTCGCCGGTCACGTCGAACCCCAGGTAGAGATACTGGTTGTCCGAATAGAGATAGAGGTCATAGGTAGGGGTTCCGGGCACCGAGATCTTGGCAGCGCCGGCCCATTCGTCGAAGTTGATCACGCCGTCGATCGCCGGCGTCGCGCGCGCCCAATGGGTGGACGACACGTCGGCCCGCGCGACCATCGCCGTCGTCAGGCACGCCAAAACCAGCAACACAATAAAAATTGGCTTCTGCATGGATCAACCCTTCCGTGCAAGTAACCGGGGGAGTGCGTGAATCATATCACAAAAAGAGAGGCGCGAGTCAAATTGACGGCCACCCCCGGCGGAGTGTGCGAGTCGCGAGCCCCGCGCGCCTAGCAGCCGCCGGCGCTGTTGTCTTTTTGGTCGCTCCGCCCGGGCAGCCCGTCGGCGCTGTCGTCGGGCGGTGGCAAGACGTCGTCGTCGGTCGTGTCGTCATCGGCCGCGCCGACGGCGGCGTCGTTGCTGACCCGCGAGAGATTGCCGGCGTCGTCACGCGCCTGCAAAGCGAAATGCGCGGCTTGCGGCGCATCGACCGTGAGCGTCGCCGTCTGACCACCGGGCGTGGTGATCGACTGCGGGCCGAGCGCGGTCGCCGTCGCGAATTGCGTCGGGTCGCTCAGGTCGGCGCCGGCGTCGGTCGAATAGCGAAGGTCGTAGGACGCCGCGACGCCGCACCGCCAGTCGTCGCCGGTGGCGGTGAAGGTCAGGCGAATCTGTCCGGCGTCGAGCAGTTCGGCGATTAGGTCGGTCACGCGCGACGGCGGCTGCGTGTCGGCGCCGTAGTCGCCGGTGTTGCGCTCGTCGTGGTGGTAGCGCCACCAATCGGAATTCGCCGCGTCGTTCGGGCAGGCGACGCCCGCCGACTTCCACGCGTAGAGCCAACCTTCCCGCGTGTGCGCGACGATTTCGAGCAGCCCGTCGCCGTCGATGTCGCCCACCGCCGCGTTCATCGAACCGGGCGCCTCGCCGATCGAATTGAACGCGACCCCGGCCTCCATCGCCACGTCCCGGAAATGCCCGTGCCCGTCATTGACCCAAAGCGCATTGGGGGTGTCATCGTTGCAGACGTAGAGGTCAGTGTGGCCGTCCCAGTTGCAGTCGAACGCCGCCACCGACATCGCGCGCTGGCCTGGCGCATAGAGGCCAGCCTGGCGCGTCACGTCCTCGAACGTCCCGTCGCCCCGGTTCCGGTAAAGCACGTTGGCCTCGCCCCGATACGCCAGCGGCCCCGGATACGCCCCGGGATTCTGCTCCGATTCCTTGTCCGGCACGTATGTCAAGTAATTTGCCACGAACAAATCCAGCCACCCATCATTGTCATAATCCAGGAACACCGCCGAAATGGCCGTCCCCACATGCCCCACCCCGGCTTTGGCCGTGACCTCCTCGAACGTGCCGTCGCCCCGGTTGTGGAAAAGCTGGCTCCGCCCTACATTCGCGATAAACAAATCCGTGAACCCGTCGTTGTCGAAATCCCCGGCCGTGGCCGCGCTGGAAAAGCCCGCCCCCTCCAACCCCGCCTGCCGCGTGCGATCCTCGAACGTCCCATCCCCCCGGTTGCGGTAAAGCCGGTTGGGCTGGCGCGCCGTGCCCGGCGCCGCTGCGGTGACACCCTCCAGCGGGCCCCAGTTCACCAG
>PMZC01000098.1:557-2586 GCA_003170555.1 Deltaproteobacteria bacterium | reverse complement strand
GCATACAGCAGCACGAAGGGAACCAGAACCCAGTTCTCGAATCGCGTCATCACTGCCGCGGAGCAAAAGACGACGGCGGCGATCGACCACCACTTCGCCGAACCGGTCAAATTCTCTTGCACACAACTCGCCGCGCGGCCAACCGCATAGGCCAAGGCNNCAAGGCGACGACGAGGAAATAAGACATGGCCTCGGCGACGCCGGTCGTGGAAAACCCATTGTGTTGCGGCGAAACGACGAGCGCGACCGCCGCGCCGATGGCGTAATAAGGATCGACCGCGCGCAAAACCAAAAACACCAGGCCTGGCGTCGCGACGCCGAACACCAGGCTCAACCACCGGGTGATGTAAATCACCCGGGGGAGAAACTTCAGCAGCAACGCGCCCAAGGCCATCGGCAGCGGGGTAATGCTCGGCACTAAATGAAAATGAGTGACGAGGGACAGGCGCGTGCCCTCTTCCACGCCGCCGGCCAGATACATCCCCACCGTGTGCTGGAAAAAAAACCAGCGATACGCCAACGCGCCGAGGGTGAGGAGGAAAAAGACCAGCCAATCAGGTCGGTCGACGCGGTGAGCAGCCCATTCCGATTGCGGTAAGCGTTTCGGCGAAACGACGGTCATTTTTGTCGCTCCCGCCCGCGGTCTTGGACGCCAACGTTCGCCGCGGCGCGGTTCGGCTTGGTGATCCGGTAGACGCGGAAGCCCGTGTCGCCATATACCCGCTCGACTGAATAATCCCCCATCATTTGGTTCGCCGCCAGATCATCCCGGTACGGCGGACCGTTCCCCGCCATCCCCAGGTCGGCGAACACCAGCCGCGGCGGAGCATTTTGGTTCGCGCGCGCGTCGGCGAGAAGTTTGGCGACGATGCCGCTCAGCCGGTCGGTCCGTTCCCAATTCTCGGGCGGAAAGACGAGACGGTCGGCCGTGTGGGGATCGGTGTAGAGGTGGAAGTACATGCGGCCGACGACGGTCAACGCCAGATAGATCGCGCCCTGGCCGTTGGCGTACCGCTGGTCGATCGCGGACAGTTTTTGATGAAAGGCCCTGGTGTGGCCGAGCATCGCGCCGCCGTCGTAGAGCAGATACTGCGTGGATTCCCCTCCGTTGCGCTGCGACAACGGCAGGATGGCCGCCGCGGCGACGACCAGGCCGATCACCGGCTTCACCGCGGACCAGGTAATTCTTCGGCCGCGGATCGCCCCAGCGTCGGGCAGGCGTTCAACCAACAGACCAACCAGCGCCCCCACACCGGCGCCGAAAAAGACGTGGCCCCAAACGATGATGTGGTAGGCGTATTTGAGATCGGGATGCAGCTTGCCTCGACTCAGCATGAAGAGAATGAACGCGGGCAGCGCGAGGCCGTAAACGGCGAGTTGCGCGGGGCGCCGTCGAATGAGCAGCCACAAAACGCCGAGCAGCGCGAAGAGCAGGGGGATCGGCCCCAGGTATCTGGCGACGGCTCCGATCGTCTCGGCCACGGCGGCGCTTAGATCGGCTTGGGGTACGACCAGTTGCGAGCTGGTCGCCATGCTGCCCCAGCGCACCTGCGAATACGCCAGCCACATCGCCGGCGCGACGACCACGAGCGCCTGGATGGCCAGCACCTTGCGGCTGCGAAGCGCCGTGTACAGCAAGACGAATGGAACCAGAACCCAATTTTCGAAGCGGGTCATCGTGGCGGCCGCGCCGAAAAGCACCGCCCCGACCGACCACGCCCGGGCCGCGCGCAACGAACCTTCGTTCAGCCGCTGCGCCGCCAGACTGACCGCGTAGGCGAGAGCGGCGACCAAAAAGTAGGACATCGCTTCGGCGGTTCCCGTGGTGGAAAACCCGTTGTGCTGCGGCGAGACGATCAACGCGACAGCGGCGCCGACGGCGCAGTAGGGATCGACGCGGCGCAAGGCGAGGTAGACGAGCCCCGGCGTCGCCGCGCCGAACACGAGGCTCATCCAGCGGGTGATGTACGCGACCTGGGGCAGGAGTTGCGAGATCAGCACGCCGAGCGCCATCGGCAACGGCGGCATG
>PMZC01000098.1:0-550 GCA_003170555.1 Deltaproteobacteria bacterium | reverse complement strand
GAAAAAAAACCAGCGATACGCCAGCGCGCCGATCGTGAGCAGCGAGAAGACGATCCAGTCCGACGCGTCCGCCGGCGAGCGTGAATGATGAGGCGTTTCGACTTTCAGTTGATCATCCTGGGCAAGTAGATGTTGGTTTCTTGAATACGCTTCCTCGGTGGTGGCGTCAAGTTTCGCCGCGTTGACAAAACAAGTGCGGGGCTTATTTTGAACTGTCTTATAAAGGAGAACTAATCATGGCGCATAAACTCGTTTACTTCTTCGGCGGCGGTAAGGCCGAGGGCTCGGCGAAGATGAAGGAGCTGCTCGGCGGCAAGGGCGCGAATTTGGCGGAAATGGCCAATTTGGGTCTGCCGGTGCCTCCGGGTTTCACGATCACCACCGAAGTGTGCATGCTCTTTCTCAAGAACAAGCACAAGTATCCCGACGGTCTCAAAAAGAAGGTCGAGGATAGTCTCAAAGCGGTCGAGCGCATCATGGAGCGCCAGTTCGGCGATCCGGCCAATCCGCTGCTGGTTTCGGTGCGGTCCGGCGCGCGCGCGTCGATGCC
>PMZC01000077.1 GCA_003170555.1 Deltaproteobacteria bacterium | reverse complement strand
GCAACCGGGACGTGCGCATCGAAGAGCAGCCCGTGCCGCGGCTCGGCCCCGGCGAAGTGCTGATGAAGGTCCGCGCCAGCGGCATTTGCGGCTCGGACGTGCTGGAATGGTATCGCCGCGACAAAGTCCCGCTCGTGCTCGGGCATGAAGTAGCCGGCGAAATCGCCGAGGTCGGCGAGGGCGTGACCGGCTGGTGCGTCGGCGACCGCATCGCCGCCTCGCACCACGTGCCGTGCCTGACCTGCCACCTGTGCCAGTACGGCCACGAGACCGCGTGCGACACGCTGCACCGCACGAAGTTTTATCCGGGCGGCTTCGCCGAATACGTGCGGCTGCCCGCGATCAACGTGGACCGCGGCATGTATCGCCTGCCCGACGGGCTGTCCGACCACGAAGCGTCGTTCGCCGAGCCGCTGGCCTGCGTGCTGNNGCGGCTTCGCCGAGTTCGTGCGCATCCCAGCGATCAACGTCGACCGCGGCGTGTTCAAGATACCGGAGGGCGTCTCGTTCGAGGATGCCAGCTTCACCGAGCCGCTGGCCTGCGTGCTGCGCGGGCAGCGCAAGATCGGCGTCGGCCCCGGGCTGATCGTGCTGGTCATCGGCGTGGGCGTCTCGGGCCTGATGCACGTGGAACTCGCGCGGGCCTTGGGCGCGGGCCTGATCGTGGCGACCGACTTGTCGGAATTTCGATTGAAGCAGGCGCAGCGTTTCGGCGCGGGCGCGGTATTCCACGCGCGCGAGTACTCACCGGACAAACTGCGCGCGCTCACCGGCGGGCGATTGGCTGACCGCGTGATCCTCACCGCCGGTGCGTTGCCGGCCTTCGAGCAGGCCTTTGCGTCGACCGAGCGCGGCGGCACGCTGCTGGTGTACGCGCCCACCGACGAAGGCGTCAAAGTGCCGGTCGACATGAACCAGTTCTTCTGGCGCACCGACCGCACGATCACCACGACCTACGCGGGCGCGCGCGTCGATCACGTGCAGGCGCTCGACCTGATCGCCAACGGCCGCTTCCGCGCGCGGGACATGATCACGCACGTGCTGCCGCTTGACCGTATTCAGGAAGGCTTCGACCTGGTGGTGAAAGGCGATCAGTCGCTCAAGGTCGTGATTGAACCGCACCGATAGGTTGCGGAGGTAATTCCGGCCATCGCTTCGCGACCATCGCCGCCACCGCCGCATATCCCGCGGCGTTGAGGTGACCGTCCCGGCGGGAAATGTGATAGCGACGGTCGGTGTGAATGGCGGTCACGTCCACCACCGGGATGTCGCGGGCGGACAAAACCCGAAGCAGCAGGGGGTCAACGTCTCCGCAAACGGCGACGACCGGACGGCCGCGGTATTCCCGCCGGAACACCTGAAGTTCTTGGGACAAGACTTGTTCGATTTCGCCCTTGAGAAAAGGTAGATGGCCCGACAGGATGGAAAAGAAGCTGCTGGCGTCCGAAAGGCGCTTGATGAACGGCGACGTCTCAGCCGAAATGCCCCACAGGTCGGTCTCATTGAAGTAGAACAAGACGGCGTCGGATTCAATCATCGGACAGATCTTCCGCGCCAATTTCGTCGACTCGAACGCGTTATTTCCGGCGACGCCGAAGTTGTACGCCTCCACCCGGCGGCCCCGCACGGACCACAAGCCGACAAGTCGATGGGGTAACGTATCCTCGTTGTTCACGCCCGCGCCAAATAAGAACGAATCGCCAAAGCAAAGGACGCGATAGATGCCGGCCGTCTTGCGGGGAGAGAATTCGTCGCCACGGAAGCCCCATGAATTCGTGCGGATGATCGTTTCCGGAGCATCTCCGCTCATGCCGGAAAAACGCAAGAGAAGGGAAGGTTTGGGGTGCGACATCCCCAGCTTGGCGTCCCAGACCCTCATCAGGTGGATCGGCGAAGCCGCTCCGCGACGGGCAAAAAAGTGAAGGATAATCTGGGCCAGAACCGCGCCGGTCAAAACCGTGGCGAATAGAATAGATACGCCGAGGACCAGGCGCTTTCGCCAGCGTGAGCCCGGTCGCAAGGTTGTCGGCTGTTGATCAGACAAACCGTTTTTCACCATGTCGACCTGTGAAATAATTCGCTCGACGGTCTTCTCCGGTCGGACCGCCGGTCAAACGCTTATCTTCGTCGAAATCCTTCTGGCGATGGCTCAACGTACTTCGGCCGCCCATTGAAGTCAAACATTTCTTCCGTCTTTAGGGGCGCAACCGGTTTGACGCTGGCGGCGCCGGGTGCGAAGATCAGCGCGCCGCTAATTAGTTAGGGAGAGGAAGATGATTGACGAGAAATTGTTCGGGAAAACGTATCCGCCGAAGCGGTACGTCGTGGGGAGCGAGAAGATCAAGGAGTATTGCCGCGCCATCGGCGAGACCAGTCCGCTGTGTGTCGACGAGGAGGCGGCGAAGAAAGGTCCGTACGGCGCCATCGTCGCGCCGCCGACCTTCGCCGTGGTGTACACGGGCGAGCCGGTCGCGCAGGTCCTGTTCGACAAGGAACTCAACATCAATCTGATGATGCTGGTTCACGGCGAGCAGGAGTTCGTGTTCCACCAGCTGGTCAAGCACAACGACGAGGTGATCTCGACCGCCAAGTTCGTGCGGGCCGACGTGCGCAAGCAGAACCTGGTGATCACGGCCCAGGTCGACAGCGCGGTGAACGGCGCGCCGGTGACCACCGCGATCTTCACCTTCGTGGTGCGGGGAGGTGCGGCATGAAACGCAAGGCGGCGGCCGTCAAGGCCGGCGACAAGTTCGAGTTGAAGCAGACCGTCGGCAAGTACGATCCGATTTATTACGCCGGCGCGTCGGGCGACTTCAACCCGATCCACATCGACCCGGAATTCGGCAAAATGGTGGGCCTGGGCGGCAATATTTTGCAGGGCCTGTGCACGATGGCCTTCACCGCGCGCTGCCATACCGATTTCGGCGGCGACCCCGGCGCGCTCAAGCGCATCAAGGTGCGCTTCTCCAGCCCGGTGCGGCCGGCCGACGTCGTCGCGGTGCAGTCGCACGTGGCGACGGTCGAAGGCAAGCGCGTCAAGGCCGAATTCAACGCGGTGAATCAGAAAGGCGAAGAAGTCATCACAATGGCTTTCGCCGAACTCGAGTTGGATTAATAATGTAACGGCGCGGTGCGCCGCGCCGGTCATGTCGGGGCGGGCCTGACGGCCGCCCTTCGGCGGGACGATCCGGTGATCGCCCTACGGTGAGGTTTCGATGCGCGTTCTTTGGCTGAAGATGTTGCTCCTGCTGTTGTCTTTCTTCGTCGCGGTCGGCTGCGCATCGAACAACAATTCCGCTTCTTCTAATGATGATGACACGGCCGACGACGACACCGGCGCGTCGCCGTCGCCCGTCGAGGCGGCGCAGGCGTTGGCCGACACCTGGATCGACACGTATGCGCCCGAGACGATGGGCTGGAGTTGGGACAGCGGCCTGCTGATGCTCGGCATGTGGGAGCTCTACCGCATCACCGGCGTCAGCCGCTACCACGACTATGCCCAGGCGTGGATGGATTACCACATCGGCATCGGCTACACGATCGCCTTCAACGACCACGTGCCGCCGGCGCGCGTGGCGTTGCGGCTGTGGCTCGAAACCGGCGACGCGAAATATCGCCAGGTCGTCGACGACACCCGCTACTACATCTTTCATCAGGCGGTGCGGTTGCCCGACGGCGGCCTGAACCACATGGGCTGGATCTCGGGCGAGCAGATTTGGGTCGATACGCTGTTCATGGTCACGCCGTTTCTCAACGAACTCGGCGAGCAGGACAGCGACCAGGCGTGCTTCGACGAAGCGGTGTTGCAGTTCGACGTGTTCGCCGCGCACCTGCGCGATTCCGACACCGGGCTCTACCGGCACATGTACGACGCCAAGACCGACGGGGTGATGCCCCCGGTCGAGGATTACTGGGGTCGCGGCAACGCCTGGGTCGTGGCGGCGTCGGGCCTGGCGCTCGACGTGCTCCCGACCGGCCAGGACGGGTATGCCCGCATTCGCGATCGCTGGAAGCAACAGGTCGCGGCGATGAGCCAGTTGATCGACTCGTCCAACCGTTGGCGCACGATCATGAATCGGCCGAACACGTATCTCGAAACGAGCGTCGGGCCGTTGGTCGCGTTCGGCATCTACCGCGCGGCGCAGGCGGACGAGGCCAGCGAAACGATGCTGGAGTTGGCGCGGCGCGGCCTGCGCGGCGCGCTGGATCAGGTGGTGACCGACCCGAGCGGCGACACGTTGCTGCTGGGCACGAGCTACGGCACCGGTCCCTCGACCTGGGAGTTGTACAACTACGTGCTCAAGGGCGAGCAGGTGTCGTACGGTTTGGGCGCCTTGATGATCGCGGTCGCGGCCTACGCGGACGTCGAACCCGACCAGGCCCTGCCGGCGTCGCAGCCGACGACCGAGAGCTACATTCATCCGCCGGCGGACAATGACCCGACCGAATGGGGCTACTTCTATCTGGCGCGCGGAGACTTCTATTCGGCGGACACGTCGTTCAACGCCGCGCCGGCCGACGACGCCGCGGCCCAGTTCGGCGCGGGCGTGATCGAAACCGTGCGTTACGCGTTTTCGGTGCTCGACGACATCAACCGCTACATGCTGGGCGAAACCGATCTGTCGACCGCCATCGACTCCGTGTTGTCCGATGGGCGGGAGGTCGGGCAGGATCTCGCGCTGCGCCTGCCGGCCGCCGAAAACGACCCGACGTTCTCGCGCGTCATGGAGCGCTTCGTCATGACCGAACAGGGCGGCAGCACGGCGCTGGGCAGCGTCGAGGTCGACCGCGGCGAGGCTTACATCCTGGATGCGGCCGGTCACCTGCTTTGGGGTCTGGCCGACGTAGTCGATTCGTTCGGTTCGCACGGCGCGCAGAAGCTGCTGAGCGCGCGCGACAAACTGCGGCTGCTGCTGCACCCGGGCCAGCGCGTCAATCACGACCAGCTCGTGGCCGGTCTCGACGAACTCATCGCGGGCGATGATCTGCTGCTCAGCGCGATCGACGAAATCATGGCGGAGACCGACGACCAGTCCGACGACTTGATTCCTAAAAACCTGCTCGNNCTTCAAACTGCCGGGCATTCTGCTGCCGACGCCGGTGACCGAACTGCTCGGCCCGCTCGCCGATTTTTTCGCCGGCAAACCGATGCCCGCCACGCTGATCCAACTGCTGCAAGACGTGCGCGGCTTGTTGCAGTTCGTGCGAAACCTGGTCGGCTGACCGGTCTCATCTCTCCGCTCGCCTGGCGACGCGGCGGCGTCACATAAACGATGGGCGGCACTGCGATGATTCGATCGCGCGTTTACCTGGCGCTGCTGTGCGGATCGGCGTTCGCGCTGATGGGCAACGCGGTCGTGGTCGGCGACGGTCACGGGGCGCCCAACCCGGCCGGCGGCTGCGTGATCTTGTTCGCCCTCATCGCGGCGGTCGTGGTCGGCGCCGTTGCGGTATGGGCGATCCCCACGCTGGCCCGGTTGCTGCTGCGGCTGCCGGGCGCGCCGCGAATTTTTCAATATCTCGATGAACGACGGCGCTGGGTGCGTTGGGCGGAGGCCGTGCTGATCACGGTCGTGAATGCATTTCTCGCGATCGGCGTTTTGGTCGTCACGTTTGACAGCGAGCACCCGGTCTTGGGCTGGACCGCGTTGCCGGTGGTCGCGGCGGCGGTGTTCGCGCTCCTGGGCGTCAAATTGCTGTGCCTCTGGTCGCTGCTCAAGGAGACCTCGTACGATCCGTTCGGCGGCGGCGTCGATTGGGTGAGCGGGCTCAACCTGCTCCGCGTCGCGCCGATGGGGCTCTTGCTTTTGCCGGAGGCGGCGTTCGTTGTGTCGTTGGTGGGCGTCGCGCTGGACTTCGCGTAACGCGGCCGCCCTACTGTGAGTTCTTCTTCCAGCCGGCGAAGACGAGTTCCGGCGCGCCGTCCGGGTCGAGCGCGAGATCGAGGCCGATGAAGCCGTCCTCGAACCCGCTGATGTGGTCCCAGTTCCATAGACCGTCGCGGCGATGTCCGATGAAACCGTCAGCGGTGTTCGCGTCGCGGTACACGGCCAGCGGCTCGTCGTTCGGCAGCACCAGGTCGGCGTACTCGTAGCCCGCGCTCCAGTCGTACCCCGCGGCCACTTCGTAGACGCAGCCGTCGGCCGGCGACGCCGCGCAGGTCGCGTACAACAGGCCGAGGTTGCTGGGCGTCAAGACGTGCGCGATGCCGCCGCTGTCGACCGCGAGTTGCGGCGCCGGCTGGACGGCGACTTCGCCTAACACCTCACCGCCGATCCACTGCTTATCCTGCTGCGGATCGTAGCGGTAGTACATCAGGCGGTAGCCCGCGTTGAGGCCGCGTGAAACGAGAAACATGAGGTGGCCGACGCCGTTGGCGTCAAACGCGAGGTCGGGGTAGTCGCCGTTGTCGAAGGTCTGGAACACCGACCATTGTCCGTCGGCGAAAATCTGGTGCGTCAGGCCCCAGCCGCCGTAGACCGCGTGCAGGCGCCCCGCGGCGTCTTCCGCCAGCGCGCCGTGCGTCACCGGGGACGAATCGTTGTCGAGCAATTGTGCGTCCGCACTGTTCGGGCCGATCGCCAGGTACAGCGCATGGCCGTTGTAGCCGTAAAGCACGTATAAGACGCCGTCCGGTGCGCCCACGGCGGCGGTGAAACTCGGGTCGGGCGATGAGCGCAGCAACTCGCCGGAATTTTCCCATTGATCGTCCGGCGACCGGTACGTGAGGTACAGCGCCTGCTGCGCTTCGGTTTGCTGCGGGGGATCGGGCGGAATCAGGCGCGTGCTGACGATCGCGACCATGCCGCTGTCGAAAACCGCCAGGTGCGGGATGATCGTCGCCGGCGTGGGCGCCTTTTCGAACGACCAGCCCGACGGCGTCAGCCAGCCGAACCACAGGCCCCAGGTGCGCGGCGACTGCGGGTTGACGTTCAATCCGCCGGGCGGCGGCGGCGTGTCCTGGGTCGCGCGGCGCACATCGCCGTTGTCCCGCATCGTGCAGGCGACGCCGAGACAAAGCGCGACCACCGTAAGGATCGACCGCCAGCGGTGATGGAAATGACGATCCAGTGCGCCCCCCTGCGCATTGGCGCAACTAAAGTTATTTATGTTTATCTTTTCTCGTCTTTTTCGTCAAGACCCGACCCGTGCTCCAACCGGGCGCGAACGGCGGCGGCCAGCGAATGATCGGGCGCCGCCTGCAAAAAACGTTGGAACGCCCGCCGTGCTTCGAGCGTCCGGCCTTGTTCATCCCACGCCAGACCGGCCCCGACGTCGATCGCGGCGGCGCACGGATGACCCGACCTAAGTTGCGCCGCGAGCGCAGCGGAGTCCGGCGTCGGGTGCAGCACGGTCAGCCGTCCCAGTTGCACCAGCGTCTTGGTCTGACACGGTTCGTTGGCCAGCAAAACGCGCAGATCATCCAGCGCGTCCGCCCATTGCCCGAGCGAAACCGCGAGGTGCGCGCGATTGAGGCGCGCTTTAAGGTTGCCGGGGTTCGCGGCCACGGCCCGGGTGAACAAGTCGAACGCGCGCCGCCGTTGACCGGCCTCCGCGTAGATCGTGCCGAGGTTGTTGATCACCTGGGCGTCGTTCGGCTCTTGCGCCAAGTTGTCGGTCCAGAGGCTTTCCTCGCTGCGCCAGGTCCACGCCCGCTGCGCGGTGAGCAAGGCGAAGGCGATGACGACGACCGCGACCAGCACGCGGGCGAGGCGATGGTTGAATTGGGCCCCCGCGGCGGCCAAGGCCAGCGACGCCGCTGCGGCGGGAAGATAGTAATAGTGTTCGGCGATGGGGCGCACGAGCGGCACGACGCCGGCAGAGGGGGCCATCGCGGCGGCGAAGAAAACCGCGGCGAACGTAACGGCCGGGGCCTTGCGCCGCACGCGCCAGGCGACAAAGAAAATCATCAGCCATACAACAATGGAAACAACCACGACAGATACGGACGACCACGCGTGATAGTCCAACGACCGAATCGCGCGCAGGCCGACCGGCATCAGCGACAGCCGCAGCGCCTCGAGCGTCAGCCGCGGCCCGGCCAGCAGCCGTACGACCGCGCCGCCTTCGACGTTCGCGGCTTTGTGCGCGTGCGAGATGCCGAGGATCACCCAATGCCACACCGCGAACAGCGCGGCCATCGCGCCGGGCAGGGCCACGGTCGCCAACCACGTGCGGGCGTCGCGCCGGCGTTGCGGTCGCGCCAACCACAGCCACGCCGCCGCGGGCGCCGCGAGCGTGAGCGCCTCGGGCTTCGCCAGCAGCGCGGCGAGATAAGCGATCATCGCGGCGACCAGCCATCGCTTTTTGATCGCCCCTTCCGCGGGCACGGCCCGCGCCAGCAAGACGAGCGTCCAGAGCAAAAGCGCCCCGGTCAGCAAGCCGCCGCGGTTGGCGATCAGGCACACCTGCTCGGAGCACAATGGATGCAGCGCAAACAACAGGCCGGCGAGGTAAGCCCAACGCGAATCGACCAAACTGCGCGCGAAAAGAAACAACGCGATCGCGGCGAGCACGTGCCACAGCACGTTGATCGCGCGCTGCAGCGGCGCGCGGCGGCCGAAAAGCATGACCTCGAGATGAAACGACAGCGCCTGCAACGGCCGATAGAAACCCATGCGGCGCGGATCGCGGTTGAACACGCCGAGGTCTTCGGTGAAGTAGCGCGGAATGTTGGCCGCGTCATCGAGCGTCGGATTTTGCGCGATCAACGAAATGTCGTCCCACATGTACGGCGCGGGCAGCGAGGGCGCGTAGACGGCGAACGTCGCCGCCGCGAGCAGCGCCAATGAAAGCGCGAGACGTAGATTGGCGGACAGCGTCAACGTCGTTTCCGTGGACAAGTTCGTTTCACGGATGATAGGATGCGCCCGATGTCTTTCGCAACTGAAAAACCCGCGGCGCACGAAGTGCAGGCGAAACGCGCGGCCGAAACCGCGGCGGCGTTGCTGATCGGCCTGGGACTTCTGCTGCGCCTGCTGATTGCGATGCAGCCGCCCGACCAACTGGCGCCGATCTGCCTCGCCGACGACACGTTCCTCTATCTGCGCATCGCCGGGCACGTGCTGGCGGGACAAGGGCCGACGTTCGACGGCCACATCGCCACCAACGGCTATCATCCGCTTTGGCTGGGCGTCTCGATGGCGGCGGTGAAGCTCGCCGGCGGCGTCGTGCCGGGCGCGCGCGTGCTGACGATCCTGCTGGCGCTGATCGGCGCCGGCAACGCGCTGCTGGTCTGGCGATTGGCCGCGCGCTGGTTCGGGCCGTGGGCGGGCGCCTGGGCGGCCGGCTTCTGGTCGCTCAATCCGTACGTGCTGTTCACCGAACTGATGGGCGTGGAAGCGCCGCTGATGATCCTGCTCGCGCTCACCACCATTTTGTTGTACCTGCCGCTTCGTGACGGGGCGGCGAATCGGCCGCGCCGCTGGGCGCTGGTGGGTGCGCTGCTCGGGTTGACGCTGCTGGCCCGCACCGACGCCGTATTGCTCGCGCTGCCGCTGGGCTTCGATCTCGTGTTCGTTCGTTCATTCGCCGCGCGCCAGCAGTGGAAAAAACATTTGGGGCAGGGATTCATCGTCGCGGGCGTCGCGCTGCTGGTCGTGGCGCCGTGGCTGATTTACAACCTCGCGGCCTTCGGCGCGATCGTGCAGGATTCGGCGCGCGCGCTGGTGTTGCGCGAACGCATGTGGTTCGCCATATCCCAATCCAGCCTGTCGCACAAACTCGCGACGCAGGCGCAGGTGGGCTTCTCGCAATACGTCGTGCGTCTGATCGGCCTGCCGAACGCCGCGCTGTTCGGAATGATCGCCGGCCTGCTCGCCGGAGCGACGATCGCGGTGCGGCTCGGTTCTTCGCGTTCGTTCTGGACGGCGCGGAATCGCAGCGCGTGGTGCATCGTCGCGTGGGCCGCGCTGGTGTGGGCTTTTTACGTGCTGTATTTCTGGCAGGAGAAGTTCTGGTACTTTCTGCCCGTGATGTTGTTGCTCGCATTGGCCGGCGCGTCGGCGGTCGGCTACGTCGCCGGGGCGATTTCGGCGCGCGCGACGGGTTGGTCGCTGGCCCTGCTCGGCGTGGTGATGATCACCGGCTTCTCGACGGTCGGCGCCGGCATCTGGCTCAACGGCTTTCAATCGTGGCAGAGGACCTATCTCGAGGCGGCGGCCTATTTGCGCGAGCTGGCGCGCGAGGAGCCGGAGACGAAGGTCGCGGCGATCAACGCCGGCATCATTTCGGCGTACTCGGGGCTCGACGTGGTCAACCTCGACGGCGTCGTCAATCCGGACGCGTGGGAAGCGATGCGCGATCACGACATGTTGGGCTATCTGCGCCGCGAACAGGTCACCGTGCTCGTGGATCATCTCAATCTGATCGGCATGTACAGCGCCTTCGCGCCGCCGGAGTGGCTGCACTCGTTCAAGCTGTTGCATCGGTTCCCGACGCCGCCGTTCGCCGGCGACGTCGTGGCGCTGCGCCTGCTGGCGCCGGGAGAGCAGCCATGATCGCGTTGGCCGCGGCGGGCTTCGTTTGTCTGGGCGCCGGGGTGGCGTTGCCGCATCGACTGCCGCGGCCGTGGAGCACGGCGAGCGCGCTGCTCGGTCCGCTCGGTCTGGCGTTGCTGGCGGCGGGCGTCCTGGGCGCGGCGATTCCCGGGTTTTTCCGCTGAGAGGGTGGTAACGTGTATTGGGATGAAGTGCGAATTTTTTTCGGCGTGGCCGGTTTTCTCTTCGGCATCACCTTCGGTTCGTTTCTGAACGTGCTGGTCTGGCGTCTGCCGCGCGGCGAGTCGATCGTGTTCCCCGGCAGCCACTGCCCGCGCTGCAACGCGCCGATCCATTGGTACGACAACATCCCGCTGCTGTCGTATGCGTTGTTGCTCGGCCGCTGCCGCGCTTGCGGCGAACGCATCAGCCCGCGCTATCCGCTGGTGGAGTTGGTCAGCGGTCTGTTTCTCGGGGCGTACATCTTACGATTCCGTTGGGACGTCGGACTGGTGTACTATGCATTCACCGCCGCGCTGCTGGTGGTGACGCTGATCGACCTCGAGCACAAGATTATCCCCGACGTGATCAGCCTGCCCGGCATTCCGTTGATGTTGCTCGCCAACATGTTCGTCGTCGCGCCGTATTGGCCCATCGGTCTGATCGACGGCGGCATCGGCATCCTGCTCGGCGGCGGCGCGTTGCTCGCGGTGGCCCTGGGCTATTACCTGCTCACGCACCGCGAGGGTATGGGCCTGGGCGATCCGAAACTGATGGCGATGATCGGCGCACTATGCGGTTGGAAGGGCGTGGTGTTCACCATGCTGGTCTCCAGCTTCACCGGCACCATCGTGGGCGTGATCTACGTGGTCGCGGCGGGCAAAGATCGCCGCTTCCCGATTCCGTTCGGCCCCTTCCTTTCGCTGGGCGCGGTGGCGTATCTTTGGGTGGGGCAGGCGGCGATCAGGTGGTATCTTGGCTCCTAGACTGCCGGCGTGGGTTTCTTCCCTCGGGCCGTTCTCGGGCCTGCGCGCACGAGTTGTCTTGCTGATCGCCCTGCTGACCGCCTTGCTCGTCATCCTGTTCGGCGTGCTGGTGCTGGGCGTCATCGAGCAGAACCTCATTCAACAAAAGAAATTGCAGGGGCGGCTGATCCTGCGGGCGATGCAGGCCAGCTTCGACGTGGTCTACCTGCCCGTGGAAAACGAGCGGCCGGCCAAGTCGCCGAGCATGAGCAGCCTGGTGCGCGCGGTGCTCAACAACCTGGACCTCAGCAACCTGGTCATCGTCGACCGCGAACAGAACGTGATCGGTCACAGCCGCGCCGAGATGGAAGGCATGGTGCTCGACGAACCGGATCTGACGCGCGCCATGAGCGACAAGAAATTCATCTATCGCATCGTCGGCGAAGGCAGCGACGCGTCGGAGATGATCTTCTACGGCCCGCTGTACCGCGAAGGCGCGATCGTCGGCGCGGCGCGCTTCAGTCTGCCGTTGGAGGATCTGCACCAGGCGATCGCCACGACCAAGCGGCTGTACGTGCTCTACGCGCTGTTCGATGCCGTGGTCGTCATTTTAATCGGGTCGCTCGTGCTGCTGCGTTTTCTGGTCAAGCCGGTCGAGGCGATGGTGCAGGCGACCGAGCGCATGGCCGCCGGCGACTACCGCGTGCAGCCGCCGACGCGGGACAGCAGCGAGATCGGCCGCCTGGGTCGCGCGTTGAGCATGCTGGCCGGGGCGCTGCGCGACAAACAGGCGGTGGTGCAGCGGCAGCTCGAGAAGCTGGAGCGCATCAACGCCGAGTTGAAGGAAGCGCACGGCCAACTGCTGCATTCGGACCGCCTGGCGTATGTCGGGCGTGTGGCGGCGGGCATCGCGCACGAGGTGGGCAATCCGCTGGGCGCGATCTACGGCTACGTCGAAATCCTGCGCGAGGCGCATCTGCCGCCGGAAGAGGCCGAGGTGCTCGGCCGCCTGGAAGCGGAAATCAAGCGCATCGACCGCACCATGCGCGAACTGCTCGACTTCTCGCGCACCAAACCGGCCGAAGCCGTTCACGTCCATCTGCTCGAACTGGCGCGCGAGGCGGCTATATTAATGAAGAAGCAGCGGGGGCTGGATCAAATCGAGGTGCGGGTGGCCGAGAACGAACTGCCGCCCGTGCTGCTCGACGGGTCGCAATTCCAGCAGGTGATCCTGAACCTGCTGCTCAACGCCGCGGACGCGATGGACGGGAAGGGCGTGATCGAGGTGTCGGCCGAGCAGGCCCCTTACGATCGCGCGGAGCTGCTCGAAGCGCAGTTGCGCGGCGCGCCCGATGAAACCAAAGTGCCGTTCACCGACGGCGTGCGGCGCGGGATCGTCTTTTCCGAGGATATCGGTCCGAGCGAAGGTGCGCCCACGGTGCGGCTGCACGTGACGGATAGCGGTCCGGGCATGAAGGCCGACGTGCTGAAGCAGGTGTTCGACCCGTTCTTCACGACCAAGCCGCAGGGCAAGGGAACGGGTCTGGGTCTGGCGATTTGCCAGCGCATCGTCAGTTCCGCCGGCGGGTTGATTCGCATCGAAAGCCGCCCCGGATCGGGCACGCGCGTGAGTTTGATCTTCCCGGCGGCGGTCAAGGAGCAGGCGAATGGGTAACGGCAAACACGTGCTGGTCGTCGACGACGAAGAGGGCCTGCGCTATACGCTCAGCGTGCTGCTGAAGAAAAAGGGCTATCACGTCAGCAGCGCGGAGAACGGCGAGGTGGCGCTGGCCGCGTTGGCGACGGTCAATCCGGATTTCATTTTGTGCGACCTGCGCATGCCGGTGATGGACGGCATGTCGTTTCTGCGCGAAGCCCGCCAGCGGGGCAGCCGCGCGCCGATCATCATGATGAGCGCGTACGGCACGTTGGATGACGCCGTCGAGGCGATGCGGCAGGGCGCCTACGACTACGTCGGCAAGCCGTTCAAGAGCGGCGAGATTCTGCTGGTGCTGGAGCGCGCGGCCGAGCGCGAGACGCTGCGCGCGGAAAACATCAAGCTGCGCGAGGCGGCGGCGGCGGCGGCCGACCGCGAGATCATCACCGACGACCCCGCGATGCACGAACTGCTCGCTCTGGCGCGCAAGGTCGCGGCGTTCAAGAGCACGGTGCTGATCACCGGCGAGTCGGGCACGGGCAAGGAGCTGATCGCCCGGTCGATTCATCGCAACAGCCCGCGCGTCGAGGGACCGTTCGTCGCGATCAACTGCGGCGCGATTCCCGAACATCTGTTGGAGAGCGAGCTGTTCGGCCATGTCCGCGGCGCGTTTACCGATGCGGTCAGCGAGAAGCAGGGACTGATCACGTTGAGCAGCGGCGGCACGTTGTTCCTCGATGAGATCGGCGAGCTGCCGCTGATGCTGCAGGTCAAGCTGTTGCGCGTGCTGCAGGAAGAGCGGCTGCGGCCGGTCGGCGCGAGCAAGGAAACGACGGTCGATCTGCGCGTCGTGGCCGCGACGGCGCGCGACATGGAAAAGCAGGTGCAGGCCGGGCAGTTCCGCGAGGACCTGTACTACCGCCTGAACGTGTTTTCGCTGCGCGTGCCGCCGTTGCGCGAGCGCGTCAGCGATCTGCCGCTGCTGGCCCGCCACTTCGCCAACAAGATCGCCGACCGGCACGGGCTGCCGATCAACCCGATCGACCCCGAAACGACGAAGCTCATCAAGGCCTACGACTGGCCCGGCAACGTCCGCGAACTGGAAAACGCGATGGAGCGCGCGGTGGTGTTGGCGGGCGGCGAAATCATCCGGCCGGAACATCTGCCGGAGCGGGTCACCCAGGCGCCGGCCGGCCGGATGCCGTTCGAGAGCGGCGATCTCTCGGTCAAGCACAATCTGCGCGAACTGGAACGCGACCTGATCGTCCAGGCCATGCGGCGTTCCGGCGGCAACAAGAGTCGCGCCGCGAAAATGCTCGATCTTTCACTGCGCGCCTTGCTCTACAAGCTGCGCGACTACGGTCTCGAACCGAATCGTCCGGAACCGGCGGACCCCGGCGAAACCGGCTAATTTCCGGGCGGGATGGCCGGGCAATTGAGAAAACTTTTCACAACGCCTGCAACTTTTTTCTTACCTTATTTGGTTGAACTGCTTGAAAATCATGCTAAAATGCATGTGGAATCACTGTTGGAACAAGGCACACTCCTTGCTATCAGTTTGCAAGGCGTACAAGGGAGAAGATCATGGAAACCAGGGAGAACGGCGTAAGAAACCCTGAGGAACGCAAAGGTTTCACGTTGATCGAGATGATGGTCGTCATCGCGATCATCGGGATTCTCTGCGGCATTGCTTTCGTGTCGATGCTCCATTATCGCACGATCATTCGGGTGAACGCGGCGGCCCGTGACCTGGCGGGCGAAGTCCGCCTGGCCCGCGCGCAGGCGATCAACGCCGGCAACTCCGTCTTGATCAACTTCGTGGATACCGGGAAAGCCGGGTATTCATACCAGATCGGGTCGGACCCCTCGGAGAGCGGCACGTTCACCGGGTACTTCCGCACGAACTTCCTCGAGTCGGGGGTCATCTTTGGTTACTACCCGGGGATCAGCGCGGTGCCGGGGCACGATTATCCGGTGACCCAGGCGATTGAGGTCGAACTCGGCAACCATTTGTACGGCAAGAAGGTATTTTTCCGGCAAGATGGAACGGCGTCGAACAGCGGCGTCGTTTATCTGATTCCGGAAGCTGACCTGAGCTCGACCGGGAACCGTGATGATCATTCCCGCTCTGTCGACTGGGATGCCTCCACCGGTCGGATCCGCATTTGGGAATGGAAATACGCCGACCACGTGTGGCGTTAGTATGGGCGATGAGGCGACGTCCGTCCCGAACCCTTGTTTAGCGGAGAAAAGGTCGTGAAGAAGCGAAAGGTGCAGGCCGGTTTCTCGCTGGTGGAGATCGTGGTGGCGATGGCCATCCTGGTCATCGGCATTCTCGGCGTGGCGCCGATGATCTTGTTCAACGTCAAAGCCAACGCCGCCGGGAAAAACTACTCCCTCGCCAGTTACCTGGCCCAACAGCGGTTTGAACAGATTCGGTCGTGGCCCCTTTACGAAGACTACAGCGCCACCAGCCGCGGCATCACGGTGAACAACACCCTGCTGTTCGGGGTCGAGAACAATCTCAAGGTCGGCGAACACTATGTCGCCTTCAAGCGGACGACCGAGGTGATGCGCAACGGCTACGGCACGCCCTACGATTGCAACCACGGCGGCGGTTTCATTTTCTCTTCCAGCCCGCCGAGCGCGGGATATAACGAAGGCAACATCTCGGGCGGCGGTTCGCTCAACACCGGCAGCACCGGGGAAATCTGTCCCGGCGGCAGCAGCTACCGCGGCGAGGACTTCAAGATCATTCGCGTGACGATCGAGTGGGATGATCCGCTGGTGATCGCCGCCGACCGCTCGAATGCGCACCACACCATCTACCGTTACATGTACCTGGCCAAGTTCTAGGGGGTAAGCCGTGGCAAGCAGAAAGTGCGCGCAGGCCGGTCGGCAGAACGGCTACGCCCTGGTGGCCGCGATGCTGATCATGATCATGATCACGGCGCTGGGCGTGGTCGCCATGGTCACGAGTTCCAGCGAGCAGCGAATCACCAGCAACCTCGGCGAAAGCCAGATGATGTTCTACCACGCCGAGCAGGCGGTGGACCGCATCCTTTCCCATCTGACTTACTTGCAGGGCGGCATGTTTTCCGTCGTTAACGGGCTGGGGTATGACCCGGCGCAAAGCGGCAACATCTTGTCGCCGAAGCAGGTGTTGTCGAGCAAGTCCGTGCTCTATAAATCGAGCGCCGGAACGCTCGATCCCAGCGCGCTGTATAAAATCGACGCCTGGTTCGATCCCTTGGATTTCAACAGCCCGCTCGCCAACACAATTTCCTTTTGGTCTCGGCCGGCGGCGATTACCGTGCGCGTGACCGACAGCCGCAGCGGTTCGCAACGGGCGTTTCGCTTTTACGTCCAGCCGCGGTCGCCGTGGGATTTCGCCTACTACGTTCAGAACAACGTGCCGGCGGACCGCAAGACGTCCAGTCTCGCCGGCGAAAACTGCGGCGCCACGAGCCCGAACTGGTATTCCTGCCAGACCGCGCTGATGACCCGCGATCAGGTCACCGGCGACGCCTACGTCGGCAACGTGGTGATGACGCCGGCCGGCGTAACCGAAGCGTTCCCCGACACCGGCACATTGTTTGTGCGCGGTTGGCCGGTGTTCGCGGGGGAGGCCCGCTGGCGCAGCCCCGTCCCATTTGACGAAGGAACCTTCAACGGAGCGGCGTTCGTCAACAGCTTGAATCAGACGCGCGGCGGCTCCGCCACCTCTTATCAGCCGAAGGGCAAGGGGGGGATGAAAGCCTACTCCAAGCCGGTCACCATGCCCAACATCGGCCAGACGTTTACCGACTACTACAATTCCGCGGATTATGTTTTTGACGACCCGACCCAGGGCGGTTGCGTCGGCTGCGTGTGGAAGATCCTGTTTCGCAACGACCTGGATACGCACAACGACGTCGCCGGCGGATTCCCCAACCGCGGGAACTCGCGCGTGGCTTCGGCCTATACCGGCTCNNGTTCTACAACGCCGCCGACCCAAACGACGAACAGACGAAGCAATGGGCCGCGTTTTACGGCGATTCCATGATGCGGCGCGATGCGCAGATGATCCTCTACGGCGGGGAGCGCGGTCGAAACGGAGGCCCGGTGGATGCGCGCATCTCCGGGGGGAACACCAAGTGCTGGTACACGCGGCAAAATCAGGTGGGAACGTTCACCTATGCGCCTTACGACCCGGAGGATATCGCCCCCTCGTATGACTTCATGCTTGTGCCTTCTCAAGGGTTGCCCAATCCGTGCGCCGGCGGGACCTATAAGGGCATCATGTTCTTCAAGGGCGATGTGTTGGTCAGCGGGGTTCTAGCCGGCCAGGTGACCATCGTCTCCACCGGCAACATCATTCTCGACCATGAGGTCCAATACGAAACCAATCCGGGGACTCCGGTCAACCTATTCACGAACCCCCTGCACGCAGATATCCTCGGCCTGATCGCGGCCGGCAACGTCGTGATCCCCAACAGCGTACCCCAAAAATGGGCGACCGACGTCCGCAAAGTCTACCAGGACGATTGGTCGGACGCCTTCTGCAACAACGAAGATTGCGTGGGCGTAGCCGCGCTGTTTACGCCCACCGGCTTTAAAGACCACCCCAGAATCCTCGACGACCAGGGCGCCGAGACAATCGACGCCGTGATCATGACGTACGGTTTCAGCGGCTGCGCCATGAGCGGCAGCGCGCTCACCGGCTGTACGTCGCCTTCGACGAGCGACGTGCAGAACTTTTTCACCGGTTTTTACGCCACGCCGCGCACCTATCGGGCGGATTTTCCGACCCGCGCGCGCTACTACGACATTCCGTTTGATTATGAAACCGGCCCGTGGAACACCAGCGGCGGCAACGATTCCGGCCCGTTGACCATTATCGGCGCCGTGATGCAGAACATTCCCGGGCGGCTCGCCTACGACTATTACCACGCCGGCGATGCTTGGAGTTCGACCTGTACGAGCGGCGACGGCTGTAACCGTATCGGGTTCTCCAACGTCAACTTCCAGTGGGATATCCGTATGGCGAACATCATGCCGCCTTATCCGCGTCAGGTGAGCGTCAACCGCGCCGTGCCCTACGGTGGGGCGTCGTGGGACATCGTCTCGTGGGAGGAGCTCCAGGCGTTGGATAGTCAACTTTCGGCAGCGGTCTGGTAAGGGGGACTTGAATGTACTCCAGCCACTCGGTCCCGCGCTCGTGGAGAAAATCCCGTCAACAGGGTTTCTCGTTCGTGGAATTGCTGATCGGCGTGGTCCTCGCGGCCATTCTGGTGGCGGTCATCTATCAGATCTTCATTAATTATAAGAAGACCGTCTTGATTCAGGAAGACGTGGTGGACGCCCAGCAGGCCGGCCGCATCGCCTTGTCGCGGTTGAAGGAAGACTTGATGCTCATCGGCCGCAACGTCAAGCTGGACCAGGGACAGGAAGTGCTGATTTACGCCGCGCCGTGGGAGCTTTTGTTCAACGGCGACGTCACCCCCGCTTACGGCGAGGCGGCGGGAGGCACGCAAATCGCCTACGGGCCGGACAATTCCCTCACCTACACCGTCCCCGCCCTGGGTTGGCTGCCAAATCGGGCCGACACGTCCGCCGAAACGGTGCATTTCTTCATTCACAATCCCACCGTTCCCAATGTCGAGAAGCACTACAGCTTTTCGCCGTATGACCGTGAAGTTCGGCGGCAGATCAACGACGCGCCGCCGACGATCGTCGGCTTCGGTCTGCGCTATGACGACGGCACCAGCGCCTTCGCCTACGCCGACGGCGAACACGTCATCCCGCTTTTCACCTACTGGGGCGATTTCGACCTCAATCCGACCACGACCGATACGCTGTGGGGCGACACCAACGGCGACGGCAAGTTGGATACCACCGAGATCATCGCGCTGCTGACCGGACGCTACAACTGGGCGTATCAAGGCCCGAGCGGCGGGGTGGTGCTGAACAACCTGCCGGCCGGCGGGATTTTCATGATCAACAACGGCGGCACGTATTCCAACGATGAAGACCTGAACCACAACAATCTATTGGACCCGGGCGAGGATTTCAACCACAACGGCAAGCTCGATCACAACATTCTGGCCACGGTCATCCATCGCGTCGAACTCAATCTCACCACCATCTCGCAGAACCCGGACAACGCCTATCACCACCCGCGCGACGATAGCTACCACTTCCGCGAAACGTGGATCAACTCGGCCGTCGAACCGCGGAACCTGGCGCGCACGCAGATTCGCGATTGCGGCCCGCCGCCGCTCCCGCCGAGCAGCGCCTCGATCGTCGCGGACGATTGCGGCCGCGACATCACCTTGACCTGGGGCCGCAGCGGCGATGACGGCATCGGCGCCAACGACGTGCTGTGGTATGAGGTTTCCCGCAAGGTCGAACCCGAACACGGCGGAGTCGCGGACTGGGTTTACGTGTCGATGATGCCGGCCAGCGGAGCGACGAGCTATACCTGGGTGGACGGGGATACGAGCCCGTATCATGCGACCCAATATCACGTGGTCGCCGTGGATTGCGGCGCCTCGAAATCTCCGCCGACCGACTCCAACTCGGTGATTCCGCTGGCGCCGACACCCACCGCGCCGGACTACCATTATTTCTACGCGTACGATTCGGCGGCGGCCATCCCCGGTCCGACCGGCAGCATTACGTTGGTCTGGCAAGCGTCGTTGGACGGCGGGTTGCCCGACCCGGGCGTCATCCAGTACTGGATCTACCGGAGCGATCCGGAAGACGTGAGCGGCGCCAATGATTGGCCGATTGCGAAAGTAAACGCCAGAGTGACCGACCCCGGTGGTCCGAATAATACTTGCACCAGCGTGACCAGCTTGGAAGCGTTGGATATTGAAGCGCACATCGATTGCGTCAACCAACAGTACTGGACCTTCGGCAATTTTTACGTCTGGCATGACGAAGTGGGCAGCCCCGGCACTTTCGGCGGCGCGATGGCGCCGGTGCCGGGCGGGCAATTCCATA
>PMZC01000022.1 GCA_003170555.1 Deltaproteobacteria bacterium | reverse complement strand
TCCTTGAGGCGTCGGATGATGAACGGTTCAAACAGCACGAGCGCCATTTTCTTGGGCAGACCGCACTGGTTGAGCTTGAGTTCTGGACCGATGACGATGACAGAACGGCCGGAGTAATCCACGCGTTTGCCGAGCAGATTCTGGCGGAAACGGCCACTCTTGCCCTTGAGCATGTCGGACAGGCTTTTCAGCGGGCGTTTGTTCGGCCCGGTGATGACGCGGCCGCGACGACCGTTGTCGAACAACGCATCGACCGCTTCCTGCAACATGCGCTTTTCGTTCTTGACGATGATGTCCGGCGCCATCAATTCCTGCAGCCGCTTCAGGCGGTTGTTGCGATTAATCACGCGGCGGTACAAGTCGTTCAGATCGGAAATGGCGAAGCGGCCGCCGTCGAGCGGCACCAGCGGACGCAGTTCGGGCGGGATCACGGGAATGACGTCGAGGATCATCCAGTCGGGATGATTGCCGGAGTCGCGGAACGACTCGATCACGCGCAGCCGCTTGGCGATCTTCTTGCGCTTGGCTTCGCTGCTCGAAGCCTTCATCTCGTCGCGCAACTGAACGGATTCTTCGTCGAGATCGATCTTCGCCAGCAGCTTCTTGATCGCTTCCGCGCCCATCGCCGCTTCAAACTCGACCGGGTCTTCTTCCTGCGCCTTGCGGAACTGCTCCTCGGTCAGCAGATCGCGCGGCTTCACCTTGATTTTGCCCGGCTTGACGACCACGTACATCTCGAAATAGAGCACCTTCTCGAGCTGCTTGTACGACATGTCGAGCAACGCGCCGATGCGGCTGGGCAGGCTCTTCAGGAACCAGATGTGCGCCACCGGCGTGGCCAGCGTGATGTGACCCATGCGCTCGCGGCGCACCTTCGACTGAATGACTTCCACGCCGCACTTTTCGCAGACGATGCCGCGGTGCTTCATGCGCTTGTATTTGCCGCAGTTGCACTCGTAGTCCTTGACCGGGCCGAAGATCTTGGCGCAGAANNCGGTAGTTGATGGTCTCCGGTTTCTTGACTTCGCCGTAGGACCATTCCTTGATTTTTTCCGGACTGGCCAGGGCGATACGCATGGCCGTGAAGTTGAGCGGATTCTTGGGCTTCTCGAACAAGCTGTAAAAATCTTTCACCGCACGTTCCTCCCGTCGGGAAAGCGGTCAGCGGCCCGCGCCGGCTTACCGCCCTTGTTCGTGGTCATTCACTCTCTCCCTCTTCGGTGAAGATCGCGTCGGGGACTTCGACGCTGACGCTCTTGCTGAAGAGCGCCTCGGCCGCGCTGCGCGCCTTGGCCGTTTCGTCGATGACCTCCTCCTCTTCTTCCTTCTTTTCGATCAGCTCCACGTCGAGACAAAGGCTCTGCAGCTCTTTGATCAGCACGTTGAAGCTTTCGGGCAGACCGGGTTCGAGCACGCAGTCGCCCTTGACGATCGATTCGTACATGCGGGTGCGGCCGGCGACGTCGTCGCTCTTCACCGTCAGGAATTCCTGCAGGCTGTACGCGGCGCCGTAGGCCTCCATCGCCCACACTTCCATTTCGCCCAGGCGCTGGCCGCCGAACTGCGCTTTGCCGCCGAGCGGCTGCTGCGTCACCAGGCTGTAGGGGCCGATCGACCGGGCGTGAATCTTGTCGTCGACCAGGTGGTGCAGCTTCAGCATGTACATGATGCCGACCGTGACGTCGTGCTCGAACGGCAATCCCGTGCGCCCGTCGAACAGAATCGTCTGCCCCTTGGACGGCAGGCCGACCATCTCCAGCGACGTCTTGATTTCTTCTTCCGGCGCGCCGTCGAAAACGGGGGTCGCCACGAAGACGCCGGCGTCCAAAGTGCGCGCGAAGCGCATCAACTCTTCATCGGGCGCCTGCTTGACCAGCTTGGCGATTTCGCGGTTGGCTTCGGTGGCGTCGCCGATGATCTGCAGCATCTCCTGGCGAATCTTGGACGCGCTGAGATGCTGTTCGAGGTATTCCTGCAGGCGGCGGCCCAGATGATACGCGGCCCAACCCAGGTGGGTTTCCAGAATCTGGCCGACGTTCATNNTCGCCCACCGACAGCTTGCGCTTGATGGCCACGTAGACCTTGACCATCTTGATCACGCCCGGCGACATCTCGTCGGAGCGCTTCAGGCGGTTGATCTTGTTTTCGAACCAGGTCTTGACGTCCTTGACCTGCTGGTTGACGTTGCTGACCAGGTCGCGCACGCGCTGTTCGAGTTTGGTGTCGGCCAGCGAGAGTTCGGCGAACTTGTCGAAGCTGAGCGCGTCGAGCGTCTGCGCGGTGATGCGCTGGCCCTTCTTGATCAGCACTTCGTTCTCTTCTTCGTCGAGCACCGCCGCGGTGGCCGTACGGTTGACCAGCAAGTCCTTCAAGCTCTTCAGCGTGCTCTCGGTGATGATTTTGATTTCTTCTTCCTGGTCCTGCAGGATCTTCGCCACCATCTCGTCTTCGATTTCGAGCGCGCGGGCGTCTTTGTCCACGCCCTTGCGGCTGAAGACCTTGGCGTCGATCACCGTGCCCACCACGCCCGGCGGCACGGTCAGGCTGGTGTCGCGCACGTCGCCGGCCTTTTCGCCGAAAATGGCGCGCAGCAGTTTCTCTTCCGGCGAAAGCTGCGTTTCGCCCTTCGGCGTGATCTTGCCGACCAGGATGTCGCCCGGATGCACTTCCGCGCCGATGCGGATGATGCCGGACTCGTCGAGGTTGCGCAGCGCCTCTTCCGACACGTTCGGAATATCGCGCGTGATTTCTTCCTTGCCGAGCTTGGTGTCGCGGCTGATGCACTCGAAGACTTCGACGTGCACCGAGGTGAAGCGGTCGTCCTTGATCAGCTTCTCGGAAATCAGGACCGAGTCCTCGAAGTTGTAGCCGCCCCACGGCATGAACGCGACCATCACGTTGCGGCCCAGCGCCAGCTCGCCCATGTTCGTCGCCGGGCCGTCGGCGACGATCTGGCCCTTGAACACCGGCTCGCCGACCGAGACGATCGGGCTCTGGTTGATGCAGGTGTTCTGGTTGCTGCGCTGGAACTTGATCAGGTTGTAGATGTCCACGCCCGCTTCCGTCGGGCTTTTCTCTTCCTCCGCCACCTTGATCACGATGCGGCCCGCATCGACCGAGTGGACGATGCCGCCGCGCCGGGCGACGACGGTCACGCCGCTGTCGTGCGCGACCACCGCCTCCATGCCCGTGCCGATGATCGGCGCGCGGGTGTTGAGCAGCGGCACCGCCTGGCGCTGCATGTTGCTGCCCATCAACGCGCGGTTGGCGTCGTCGT
>PMZC01000171.1 GCA_003170555.1 Deltaproteobacteria bacterium | reverse complement strand
TCGTCATCCGGAGTGGTGTCGTCGTCAACGTTATCGTCATCGACTGTGTCATCATCCGCCGTGTCGTCGTCGTTAGTGTCGTCATCTGTGGCGTCATCGTCGGATGTATCGTCGTCCGTGGACGAACCAGCCGCTTTCGTCCCTCCGCTCGAACAGCCGATAATCAACGCCAATAAAAACAGCACCACGAGAAAACGAATTATTTTGATTTGTTTCTTTTTCAAGATTCATTCTCCTCGCGTTGCAGGCACTTGAACAACCACCCTTCACCCGCCGCCCTGAAGCTTACTTGATTCTCATGTTTCCAACCGTTGTTGTCAACCTGGCGGGAGATGTGGTGCGCCCGGTCCGAGGCCTGTTCTAAGGCCAAACCGCATCAACCCCGCAGGGATTTTTGCCGATTAGGCCCGCGCTTAACGTGTGACTCCTTGTCTGCGGTCCTGCGTTTTGCCGGCCAGATTGTCGCACCGTCTTTCTTGCATTATCGTCCGCTTCGTCTGCCGCGTGATCTCCATGACGATCACTTCCGGTCCCGGCCCCGCGCTCATGCCTTCCCCTTTTCGGTGTGTTCAACTAACCCCGATACCACACCTGAGCCGCGGGCTATTATTTGTCCTTGGGGCTCTGACGACAGACCGGCGCGCCTCAGCCGGTGGACAAGCGGGGAGGCAGCGCGTAGATTCGAGGTTGGGTTTTGCCCGCGTATCTGACTGACCGCGACGCCTGCACACCGTCACCCGCGCGAAGCCAGGGCGTTGTGCAGCGCCAGCCGCAAACCATCGAACACCGTGGGGTGCCGCCACGAACACGCGAGGTGAAAATCTAGTTCTTCTGGTCCGCGCGGGGGCGTCACTCACCCACTCTCCGCCGCTCGGACTGATGATCCTGGCGACGACCCTGCGGCAGGGCGGCTACACGCCCGAGATTTTCGATCTGTCCGTCCGCCCAAAACGCCGAGAAGAACTGCTGGCTCGTTGTCGCCGTGAGCCGCCGCTGTGGATCGGCTTCTCCGCCCTGACCCCGGAATTCCCCGCCGCGGTCGAGGTGGTGCGCCAGGTCAAAAGCGTCGATCGGGAGATTCCTTGCGTCCTGGGCGGGATCCACGGTTCGTTTCTCCCCTTCCTCTCCCTGGCCGAGGGACCGTTCGACGCGGTCGTCATCGGGGAAGCCGAAGACCGCGTGGTGGCGCTTTCGGCGTTGATCGCCGCCGGTCGACGTGACTACTGGTCGCTGCCGCAGATTGCGGCCTCTGACGCGCAAGGCAATCGACAACTGGACGCGACGCCCGTCGACCCGATGGACATGACGCGCGTTCCGTTTCCCGACTGGCGCGCCGTGAATCCCGACGATTACCAAGACCGCCCGTGGCAATTGGTCAAACGCGGACGACGGGTGGCGCCGGTGCTGACCAGCCGCGGTTGTCCGTTCCAATGCACCTTTTGCGCCAACGTCGCCCACCATGGCCGACGGTTCCGCACGCGTACGGCGGGTCAGGTGGTCGATGAAATGGAGTGGTTGGTGCGCGAATTCCGGGTCGACGAAATCCAGGTCGCCGACGATAATTTCAATGCCGATCTGCGTCATGCGAAAGCGGTGCTCGCCGAAATGATCCGCCGCGCGCTGCCCGTCTGTTGGAAACCACCGGAAGGGATGCGGCTGGAGGGCTTCGACGAGGAGTTTCTCGATTTGGTCGTCCGCTCGGGCGGCTACCAGGTTGGCTTCGGCATCGAGTCGGGCTGTCCGGAGATCCTCCGCAACATTAATCGGCAGATGGATTTTTCTCGGGCGACGGAAATACTGGCGCGTTACCGGCGGGCCGGGTTGTCGACGTTCGGTTTTTTCATTCTCGGCCTGCCCGGCGAAACGGAAGAAACGTTGCGCCGGACGCTGGCGTTCGCCCTGCGGGCGCCGCTCGACCACGTGCACGTTAGCCTTTGCGTTCCTTACCCCGGATCCGCGATCTTTCGCGACCTCGACGCGCGCGGGGTGCTTCATCATCGCTGGGCGGAATACCGCCATTTCAACGCCTTCCCCGTTTCCGGGTTGTCCGGGGAAGCGCTGAAACGAGCGCTGCGCCGGTTCTATCTGCGTTTCTACGGCCGGCCGCGTCAAGCCTGGATCTGGATCCGCGAGGCGTGGTTGAGCGGGTTCGCGGCGATGGCGCGCGTGGGGTGGGCCTATCTGAGGAACAAGAGGGCATGGTGATCTGGCTGCCGGCATTAGAAAGCCGATGGAGTAAGACGTCCCCCGAATTAAAAATAAGTCGGGAGGTGTTTCGCGACCGTCGTCAGAACGCCTCAAGGTGAAAGATTGGCGCACGCGGTCCGGAAAAACCAGAGGCGGCTGCAGCGTACGGCGCACACGTGCCTGCGGTCAAAGTCTATCGGACAACATGATCCCCTCCGTTGCGTTCAGGAGGTAAAAGAGGGACAATGAATTCTGGTAAGGATGAATTGGACAAAATCAGGCGGTAAAAGGTCGGCTTTTCCTCGGCGCTGCGCTCGGAAGGTCAAGCAAAGACTTTGATATAGGAAGAATTTGGGTTGATCATTCTGAGCGCGAGATTCGCCGCGTCGGCGTGAGGCGCCATGAAAGTTCTTCTGAGCGTGCTCGGCGTTGGCCGCCAAGGATTTTGGGGCTTCATCGAACGCTTCCAGTTACGGCCCGCGATGGGTTTGTTGATGTTGACCGCGGTGGGCCGCGAAGCCGGGCACCAGGTCGATTTGACCGACCAGCGGGTCGAACACTTTTCCACGGAACAATGGATCGAACGCGCGGTCACCGGACGCTACGACGTTGTGGGCTTGTCGACTTATTCGGTCACCCGCGATGTCCACGCAGCTTGCTTGCGACAACTGCGGAATCATTTTCCCGGCAAGATTGTCGTTGGCGGCCCGGCGGCAATTCCCGAATGCGCCGATTTCTGGCTGGAGAGCGGCGCGGATGCGATGGTAATCGGCGAGGGTGAGCGCACTTTCGTCGAACTACTGTCTCGCTGGGAAGCGAACAAACCGTGGCTTGACGTCGCGGGAACGGCCGCCGCCGACGCTAATGGGCGTACGAGCTTCGGGCCGCCGCGGTCTTATTTGACGGTTGCGGAGTTGGAGCGTTTGCCGTATCCGGCGTGGACGCCGTTCTGGATCCGGTCGTACGTCGACCGCATGATCATTGACGCCCGGTTCCCTACGGCGGGTATCATCGCGGCCCGCGGGTGTCCCTTTCGTTGCGCCTTTTGCGGCTCGCCCCGCATGTGGCGAGGGGTTCGTCAGCGATCGGTCGACAACGTTATCGCGGAAATCGATTGGCTCGTGAAAGAGTTCGGCGTTCGCCATCTCGGATTCTCCGACGACATTTTCGGCGTCCGCGCCAGTTGGGTCCACGAATTTTGCGACGCCATGCAGCGGCGGTCAACCCGGCCGTCTTGGATGATTTGCATGCATCCGCTCATGTTCGGCCGCGATCGGCGAGCCGTATTCGCCGCGATGGTGCGCGCCGGGCTCAATTTTGTCTCCTTCGGAGCGCAGTCGGCGGACGATACCGTACTGCGAAATATCAATCGTACGCCGGCGGAACTCGAGGGGCTGAAAGAAAGCATAGCTATCTGCCGATCACTGGGAATCGGGTCCGCGGTAACCTACATTTTCGGTCTGCCTGGGGACACACCGGAGACAGCGCAAAAGGCGATCAATCTCGTTTTAGAAATGCGGCCGACACTGGCCGATTTTCATCCGCTATGGTACTTCCGCGGCTCGGAACTGAGCGATAAATATCCCAACTGCGACGGTAATCCGTACGGCTACGCGGAGCACAAACGCTGGGCAAAACAGGCTCGCCGACGCTTTTATTTCGACTTTTCCACGATCGCGCGCATCGTTTGGTATGTTGGCCGAAAGAACCCGCGCTATTTTCTTACCCTGATCAGAATCGCCCTCGCGGCGCTCTCGCATTATCTCTTCGAAAGCGACGATGTTACGATCGGGGATAGCGGCGATGAACGGACGTCACCGCCTGGTCAAAGCGCGACCGAGATCGACACGAAGC
>PMZC01000287.1 GCA_003170555.1 Deltaproteobacteria bacterium | reverse complement strand
GCGTTGCGCCGGTCCGCGCCGATCGATCCGCGCAGAGAACGAGCGCCGCACCGCATTGTTTTTCGCTTGCACGGGCGAAGCCAGCGCGACCCGACAATCAACGGATTCCCCCGTTATTTTCCGAGTTCGCCGAGGTGAACGCAGACGGCGTAAGCTGATTGACTTCCGCGGGTGAGCGGGTTTATGGTCTGCCCGCGTCGATGGATTGTCCCGGGGGTTCTTGATGAACAAGACGCAAGCCATCATTGCGCTGATGGACCAATATAGCGCGCACAATTACCAGCCGTTGCCCGTGGTCATCGCCGAGGCGAAAGGCGTGTGGATGACCGACGTCGAAGGGCGTCGTTACCTCGATTGCCTGTCCGCGTATTCCGCCGTCAGCCACGGCCACGGCCACCCGCGCGTGCTCCGCGCCTTCCATGAGCAGGCGGAAAAACTCGTTGTGACCAGCCGCGCGTTTCACAACGACCAGCTCGGTCCGTGGTGCAAGGAATTGGCCGAGCTGTGCGGCATGGAGATGGTGNNCCATCAAAGCGGCGCGTAAGTGGGGCTATCGCGTCAAGCAGGTCCCCAAATACCGCGCGAAGATCATTGTTTGCGCGGGCAACTTCCACGGCCGCACGGTCACCGCGGTCAGTTGCTCGACCGACGACTTGTACCGCGAGGACTTCGGTCCGTTTACACCGGGCTTCGAAATCATTCCCTTCGGCGATATCCAAGCGCTGGAGCACGCCATCGACGAGGACACGGTGGCGTTTCTGGTCGAGCCGATTCAGGGCGANNGACCGGCCTCGGCCGCACCGGCAAGCTGTTCGCCTGGCAGCACGAAAACGCGAAACCCGATCTGCTGTGCCTGGGCAAGGCGCTGGGCGGCGGCTGCATTCCGATCAGCGCGGTGGTCGGCGCCAAGGAAGTGCTCGGTCTGTTCCGGCCGGGCGAACACGGGTCGACGTTCGGCGGCATGCCGCTGTCGTGCGCGGTCAGCCGCGAGGCGCTGCGCGTGCTGGTCGACGAAGACCTCGCCGGCCGTGCGGCGCGGCTGGGCGCGCGGCTGCGTCAGGGGCTCGCCGCGATCCGCTGCGACCAGATCAAGGAAGTGCGCGGGCAGGGGCTGTTGTTGGCGATCGAATTCAAGCCCGGCCCGCGGACGGCCCGCGGCGTTTGCGAAGCGCTGCAGGTCGAAGGGATACTGTGCAAGGAAACGCACGCGACGACTGTGCGTTTCGCGCCGCCGCTGGTGATCACCGAGCCCGAAATCGACCTGATCATCGCCGCGACGAAAAAAGTGCTCGAGTCGCAATCGTAACAGCGAACCTTGTGTTCGCCCGCATCGGGCATAACATAGTTTCATCGCTTGGCACGAGAGGAGAAAAATTATGCCGAAGATCACGCGCCTCATCGCCCGCGAGATTCTGGACAGTCGCGGCAATCCGACGGTGGAAGTCGATCTGCTTCTGGATAACGGCGTCGTCGCGACGGCGGGCGTGCCGTCGGGCGCGAGCACCGGGGTGCACGAAGCGATCGAACTGCGCGACGGCGACAAGGGACGTTACGGCGGCAAGGGCGTGCTCAAGGCCGTCTACAACGTAAACGAAATCATCGCCCCGGCCGTCGTCGGCCAGCCCGTCGAGGATCAGGAGGCCATCGACCGCCTGCTGATCGAGCTCGACGGAACGCCGAACAAAAGCAAGCTCGGGGCGAACGCCATCCTCGGCGTGTCGCTCGCGGCGGCGCGTGCGGCGGCGATCAGCGCGAAGACGCCGCTCTATCAGTCGATCGGGAAGAGCGACAGCGCCACGCTGCTGCCCGTACCGATGATGAACATCTTGAACGGCGGCGCGCACGCGACCAACAACGTCGATATCCAGGAGTTCATGATCGTCCCGGCCGGCGCCCCGTCGTATCGCGAGGCGCTGCGTTACGGCGCCGAGGTGTTCCACGCGCTCAAGCCGCTGCTCAAGAGCAAAGGTTACGCGACCGGCGTCGGCGACGAGGGCGGGTACGCGCCCGACTGCGCTTCGAACGAAGAGGCGCTGCAACTGATCGTGCAGGCCATCCGCAAGGCCGGTTACGAGCCGGGCAAGCACGTTTATCTCGCGCTCGACGTGGCGGCGAGCGGGCTATTGAACGACGACGGCACGTACTCGTTTCCGGCTGAGCACATGGATCACGTTTCGGCGAGCGAGGTCACCGCGTTCTATCAGAAGCTGGTCGACCGTTACCCGATCATCTCCATCGAAGACGGCCTGGCCGAAGACGACTGGGCCGGTTGGGAACAGCAGACCATCGCGCTCGGCAACAAGATCCAACTGGTCGGCGACGACATCTTCGTCACCAATCCGCAGCGGCTGAAACGGGGCATCGACCGGAAGATCGCCAACTCAATCCTCATCAAGCTCAATCAGATCGGCACGCTCACCGAAACGCTGCAGGTCATCAACTTGGCGCGTGAAGCGGGTTACACGCAGGTGGTCAGCCACCGCAGCGGCGAGACGTGCGACCCGTTCATGGCCACGCTGGCGGTCGCGTGCAACACCGGTCAGATCAAATCGGGCAGCCTTTGCCGTTCCGAGCGCCTGGCCAAGTACAACGAGTTGCTGCGCATCGAAGAAGAGCTCGGTCCGCTGGCTCGTTGGATCGGTCTGAACGCGTTTCCGCGATGAAGCGATTCGCCGTTCTGGTCTTGTGTTTCGCGCTGGCGGCCTGTGCGGCGCCGCCTGCCGACCTGCTCGACCTCGGCCCGTCGCCGGTGGTCGCGCCGCAGGCGGTTGAGATCGTGCAATGGGGCGCGCCGCCGCAAAACGCCGTCGCCACGGTGTTCGCCGATCTGCGCGGGCAATTCAAATTCAAGGTCTACATCGGATCGCGGCCCAACAACCTTTCGCCGGCCAACCCGCCCCCGCTGACGCAACTGGCGGATCGGCTGCGCGGCGATTTGCCGCTGTCGACCATCGTGGTGATGCTGACCGATCGGCCGCTGCCGCCGCTCGGCGGAGGAAAAGCTTCGCCGCGACATGGGGCCGCCTCGGTCGCGCGACGCGTCGTGATGGCCTCGACCGACGGCATCGAAATCGGCGAAAACCAAACCGGGCCGAACCTGGTCAGCAAAATGGTGCTGCATCTGTTCGCGCATGTACTGGTCGTCGGCCACGCGCCCGACCGGGTGAAGAGCCTGATGAATGATTGGCGCGACAACCTCGGCCGCTTGCGCCGCCTGCCGGACAATTATGACTCGCGCGCCCTGTCGCGGTTGGACCGCTGGTTGAGGTCGGTGACGCCGGACGGACAATCGCCGACGCCGGCGCCGGCCGCTCATTGATCAGGCGGCGATCACCGCGCGGGATTGTATAGGACAGAATTAGGGGCTATATTCTGTCCTATGTCAGGGAGGTGCGCGATGAAACTGGCCGGCAGCGTCAAACCCATTACTTACCTCAAGAACAACACAGCGGAATTGGTGCGCGATGTGTCGGAGAACGGACGCACCGTCGTGGTGACCCAAAACGGCGAGGCCAAGGTGGTGGTCATGGACGTGGCGACCTACGATCAATGGCGCGAATCGCTGGCGCTGGCCCGTATTCTGTCATTGGGCGAGGCCGACATCACCCAGGGCCGCACCTTGTCGCACGACGAGGTCTTTCGACGGGCGAGACGGGCCATCGAACGCTCCCTACGCGACGATGACTGAAAAGACGTATCACGTGTTGTGGTCCGAGGCGGCGGCCGGCGACGTCGAGGCGATTGCGACGTACATCGCGTCGGATTCACCCGCGCGGGCCAGGCGTTTGTTGGAACGATTGGAGAAAAAGGCGGCTTCGCTGAGGGTCGTTCCGGAGCGCGGGCGGATCATACCGGAGATGGCCCGCTTCGGTTGGCGCGAATGGCGCGAGTTGATCGTGCGACCGTACCGCATCATGTGCCGCGTCGAGGGACGCAGCGTTCACGTTGCCGCAGTGCTCGACGGTCGACGCGACATAGAGGAACTGCTGCTCGAACGATTGACGCGTGTTGATCGCTAGAAAACCGAGCGCGGCTCGCCGTGTACTTACTCCAATGACAATTTCTTTTCGATGATGTCGCAGATGCGCTCGCTTGCGTGGCCGTCGCCGTATGGGTTTTTGGCTTGGGCCATGGCGCGATAGGCGGCGGGGTCGTCGAGCAGCCGCGCGGCTTCGGCGACGATGCGTTCGGTTGACGTACCGACCAGCTTCACCGTGCCCGCGGTCACGCCTTCGGGCCGTTCGGTCGTTTCGCGCATGACCAGCACCGGTACGCCGATCCCCGGCGCCTCTTCTTGAATGCCGCCCGAGTCGGTCAGTACGAGATAGGCGCGTTTGAGCAGGTGGACGAACGGTTCGTAATCCAACGGTTCGACCAGGCGCACGTTCGGCCGCCGGTCGAGAATCTCGCGCACCGGGCGCTGCACGTTCGGGTTGAGGTGCACCGGGTATAGAATCGTGTCGGCCGGATAACGCTCGGCCAGCGCGGCCAGCCCGCGGCAGAGATCGCGGAACGGCTCGCCGAAACTTTCGCGCCGGTGGGCGGTGACGAGCATCAGCCGCCCCGGAATCTTGGCGAGCAGCGGGTCGGCGAATTCGAACGGCCGCCCAGCCACCCGCAGCAGGGCGTCGATCACCGTGTTGCCCGTGATGAAGATTCGCTCGGCCGGAAATCCTTCGCGCAGCAGGTTGTCGCGATTGGCGGCGGTCGGCGCAAAGTGCATGTCGGCGAGCACCGAGGTCAGCCGCCGGTTGATCTCCTCCGGGAACGGCGCGTACTTGTCGAACGTGCGCAGGCCGGCTTCGACGTGCCCGACCGGGATTCGCTGGCAGAACGCGGCTTCCGCGGCGGCGAAGGAGGTGGTGGTGTCGCCCTGTACGAGCAGCAGATCGGGCCGCGACTTCGTGATGACCGGCGGAAGATCGCGAAACACGCCGACGAGGATATCTTCCAGGCCTTGGTTCGGGCGCATCAGGTTCAGATCGTAGTCCGGGACGATTTCAAACAGACGCAGCACCTGATCCAACATCTCGCGGTGCTGGGCGGTGACACACACCAGAGGTTGAAGTCCAGGCCGCTTTTTCATTTCCAACACGACCGGCGCGAGTTTGATGGCTTCCGGTCGGGTGCCAAACACAAACAGCGTGCGAACGGGCATTTCGGTCCTCCGGCGAATCGTCCGATGATGTGACGCAACAGGGGTGTCGGTCAAGGGTGTCGTCTTCACGAACGTTTTTGCTTCTATTCTTTCGAGCGCGGGGGCGGTGGGATAGATATTCACTACACAATTATCTATCTTCNNATCTTCAGAAGGGTGTTCCCCGTCGCTTTTATTTTGTCTTTTTCTGGGCGCCGCGCGAAGGGCGCAAACCTTTGAATCTTGCTTGACAAATCTACGCCGGCTTGATACGAGAGTCCTACGAAATTTCTAGTTTCGAAAGCGGCACTGGTATAAGGGTCTGGTATAAGGGTATGGATTTTTGTTTTAACAACTCCGTCCTGTTTTTGGCGTTTGTCGTGGTGGCCGCCATCACCCTCATTTCGCTGCTGATCCTGGCGCGGGACGTCGTCGGTTTTTTTGTGAAACGGATGAGCAAGAGGTCGCCCCGTCACCCGGCCGATTATGAACGGCGAGACAACGAACACGAGGAGCCGAAATGAGCGAGAACAACGAAAAACGGCCGCCGCGGCTGTTGGATTTTCGCGAAGCGGTCATCATGCTGGTCTTGGGCCTGGTCGCCGGGATCGTGTTTCAATCCCGGTTTCAAGCCAGCTACGGCTTCGCCCTCACCTTGTGCATACCGGTGGTCTTATTCGCCGTATCCAAAGGCTTTCGCCACGGCGCGCTGTCGGCGGTCGTCGCCGCCGCCATTTACGGCACCTACTTGTTGGTCCGCCATCTGGTAGGTCAAAGCATCGGGCGCGAGGAGTTGTACGAGCAGGAGATCAACCTCGGCGTGATCGTCGCCAGCGGCTTCGTGCCGGGCATCATCATGGAATTTTTCCACTTCCGGCGCTCCGAACCTTATGTCGAGGAAACGACCATCGTCGAGACCTTCGTGCCGGACGAGGAAACGGGCCTATACAACTTCAAGAGCTTTCGTTGGATGCTTCGCGGCGAGATGAAGCGGGTGAAGCGCTACAATTCGCCGATGTCACTGGTCTTTTTCAAGCTGCTGAACGTGGACGAGTTCCGCAAACGCTATGACTACTCGCAGGAGGTATTGCTGATCAAGGACATCGGGCAGCATCTGCGTTCGATGCTGCGCGAGGCCGACTACGTGGGCAAGTATTCCGACAACGAAATCGGCGTGGTGCTGCCGGAAACGGGAACGGCGGGCGTCAACATCGTCTGCAACCGTTTCACCGAAGGCATCGGGCAGTTGCGAACCAACTTGAAGAAGAGTTGGTCGGACATCGAGCTCGGCTTCGAGATGAGCCGGGCGAATTTCCCGAAAGATGCGGGTAATCTCGAAGAATTGATCGACGTGATCGATTCTCGTTACGAACCGTTGAAGTGAAGTTGGGTCCCATTTACTAGAATCATGACCGAGGCCTCATGAAGCGCGCGCTCCTGTCCCTGCTCGCGTTCATCCTGATCGTCGGGGTGCTCGTGTGGCTATTGCCGATCAAGCGCATGTTCCCCGGCCTCTTCGCCGAAGGCGCCGAAGTGCTGGTGCTCTACGACGAACCCAACCCGCGCACCGCCGCCGACGACGTGATCGACGCGCAGATGCTGCGGCAACTCCTCGGGCATTTTAAGGTGCACCAGATCGCGATGGTGAGCACGGGCGAATACAAACAGCACTCGCTGAAAGACTACGACGTGGTCTTCTACGTCGGGACGAAAGAAGACCTGGCCCTGCCGTCGTACCTGGTCGATGACATCTTTTATTACAAAGGACCGATCGTCTGGTTGAGCGCCAACCTGGACCAGCTGGCGCGTCGCCATTCGATGGACGGCTACGGGTTTACGCTGGTCGACGAAGACGACAACCATCCGACCAACCGCGTGCAATATAAAAACAAAACGCTGTGGAAGCTCGATACGCGCACCTACGCGGTGAAGATCACCAACGAACAAAAGAACAAGGTGCTGGCCTGGGCGACCACGGCGGTCAACGAGCGGCAACCGACCGGGCGACCGCAGTACGGCCCCGAGCCGCCCGCCGTCACGCCGACCCCCAGCCCATTGCCGCCGCTGCCGGCCAAGCTCAACTTCGACGTGTCGCCGATTCCGCCGCCGGTAACGCCGGCGATGCCGGTGGCGCAGGACGCCGCGACGCGCCTGCCGTGGATCGTCAAAGCCGATCATTTCTGGTACGTCGCCTCCGACCCTTTCTCGTATTACGTCGAAGGCGGCGCCTATCTCGCGTTCTGCGATTTGTTGCACGACGTCTTCGACACGGGAGTCAAGGAAGACCACCCGGCCCTGGTGCGCCTCGAAGACGTACACGCGAAAAGCGATCCAAACAGCCTGATCGCCGCCGCGGATTTCCTGAAGTCGAAAGAGATTCCCTTCGTTTTTTCGTTGATCCCGGTGTACGTGAACCCGGCGACGAAAGAAACGATTTATCTTTCGGACGACCAGCAGTTTCGCGCGACCGTGAAGGCGTTGATCGCGCGCGGCGGCATCCCGGTGCTGCACGGCTATACGCACCAGCACACCGGCGAGACGGCGGTCGACTATGAGTTCTGGGAAGGCCCCAACGGCGGACCGCTGTCGACCGGGCCGGAGTTCGCCGCGGAGCGCGTCGTGCGCGGGCTGTCGGAATGCTTCCTCGCCGACGTGTTCCCGCTCGCCTGGACCACGCCGCACTACGCGGCCAGCCAGGTCGACTACGACTCGATTCGCAACTACTTCACCACGGTGATCGAACGTCGCCAGCCGATCGACCGGATCGGCTCGGACCAGTTCTTCCCCTACGTCATTTACCGCGATATGCACAAGCAGATTATCCTGCCCGAGAGCCTGGGCTACGTGCAGCCGCAGGCCGGGCGCGACGTGCGGGCGCTGCTCCAGGACGCGGACAACACGCGGGTCGTGCGCGACGGCTGGGCCAGTTTCTTCTTCCATACCTATCTCGATTTGCAGTTGCTGAAGGATCTCGTCGGCGGCCTGCAAAAGCAAGGATACCATTTCGTCTCCCTCAGCGATTTCAACAACAAGGTGCGCACCGAAGACACCGTGGTCATTTCGGGCGTCGAGCAGGTGGAGCTGAATCTGAAAAGTCAGTACTTCCACGAGTTCTCGATCGACGACACCGGCGAGCGTTCCGGCGAAACGTTCTCCTACCGGCCGATCACCGGGCTGATCGAGAAATACGCGACCACGCGCAAAGGCGAAGTGCGGATTTACCAGGGCGTGTACACCTCGCCGCCGTTCACGCTGGGGAACCTGACGAAGTTCCGGCCGGTCATCTCGGGCATCACGAGCCCGATCTCGATTTTCCTGTTGTTTGTCGGCATGATGATCATGATCACGTTTCTGGTCATCTGGATTTTTCTGTTGGTCCGTAAAACCACCACGGAAATCAAAGGTCGTTTGAGTCAACGACGAGGATCGGTGGACTAGCGTGCCTTACACCAGCGTATATATCGACCTGCTGTTCCTCGCCTCGGCGATCGGCATTTGGCTGTTCCTGCTGTTCAACGTCGTGCTGACGTTCTTCGCCTTCCTGCACGGCCTGACCAGCGAAAAGGAGCGCCAGCGGCTGTTCAGCGAGCCGTTCCCCCTGCCGTTCATTTCGATTCTGGTGCCGGCGCACAACGAAGGCCTAGTCATCCGGCGCACGATCGAAGCCATGCTCGAACAGAACTACCCGCGCGAACGTCTCGAGGTCATCATCGTCAACGACGGTTCGGATGACGACACCGCGGAGATCGTGCGCGAGATGGCGCTGCGCCACCGCAACGTCAAGCTGGTGGACGTGCCGAAGGAAGAGGGCGGCAAAGGCAAGAGCCGCGCGCTGAACGTCGGCCTCGAACACGCGATGGGCGACGTGATCAGCGTCTACGACGCGGACAATCGTCCGGAGCCGAATTCGCTGCGCTACCTGGTGGCCAACCTGGTGGACGACCCGAAGCTCGGCGCCGTGCTGGGCAAGGTGCGCACGATCAACGCCCGGCAGAATCTGCTGACCCGCTTCATCAACATCGAATTCATCTCGTTCCAATGGATCATGCAGGGCGGCCGCTACAAGATCTTCAACCTCGCGACGCTGCCCGGCACCAACTACGTGATCTGGCGCAAGGTGCTGGAGAAGGCGGGCCGGTTCGACGAGGAAGCCATCGCCGAAGACGCCGAACTGTCGATTCGCCTCTACGAACTGGGCTATCGCATCAAGTTCGTGCCGTATGCGGTCACCTGGGAGCAGGAACCGCAGCAGCTCAAGGTGTTCATCCGGCAGCGTACGCGTTGGGCGCAGGGGATGAATTACATCATTCGCAAGTTCCTCAAGGTCGCCTTCCAGATGAAGAACCGGCGCATCATGGTCGACCTGTTCTACATGTTCAGCCTGTACTACATCTTTTTCTTCGCGCTGATTCTCTCCGACGTGATCGCCATTCTGGGTTTGCTGGGCGTCGTCAAACTCGGCCTGGTCGGCCCGTTCACGTTCATCTGGTTCCTCGCGGCGATGCTGTTCTTTATGGAGCTGCTCATCGCGATCAGTCTCGAAGAAGAGGAGAATTTTTCGAACATACTCTTGTCGTTCATCATGTACGTCACCTATTGCCAAATCTGGATCGTCGTCGTCTTTCGTGCGGCGTTCCTCAGCCTCGTGCGCAAGCGCGGCGCGGTGTGGGACAAGACCATGCGCTACCGGCTGCGCGAACGCACGGAAGACAGCATGGTCAGCCGCGATCGCGTGCGCGAATTGCGGGGAGGGAGTTGATTGCGCGGGGTGCGCGTCATCACCGGGATTCTGATCGTGTCGGCGCTGGGCGCGACGACGCTGCTGGCTTATCCGGCGCGGGTCGGCGCGCCGCGGGCCGAGCAGCTCGCCCGGGCGTTCGTGCTCGAGCGGCTGCGGCTGCCCGGCGGCGCGATCCTGACCAGCGGCAAGATCCGGCGGCTGCTGTTGTTCCCGGTGTGCGACCAGGCCGATCTGCTCGCCTCGGGCGTGCTGTCCGAGTCGGCCGGCCTGATGATGCAGTACGCCGTGCTGGCCAACGACCGCGCGCTGTTCGATCAGCAACTCGCCTTCGTGCGCAAAAAGCTGACCGGCCAATACGGGCTGTTCTTCTGGAAGGTCAGTTCGGACGGCGAACTCGCCGCGAGCAGCAGCGCGTGCCTCGACGACCTGCGCATCGTGCACGCCTGTCTGCAGGCGCACCGGCAATGGGGCGACGCGCAGTACCTGGCTTTCGCGCGCGATATCGCCGACAACATCTGGCGCTACGAGGTGGTCAAGAACGCGCTGCGCGACGCGCTGTCGTGGCGCGATTACGGCGAACCCGACACGGCGGATACGCTGCAGCTTTCCTACGCCGACATCCCGGCGCTGCAGGCCTTGCAGGCGATGGACGGCGAAACATGGACGCCGGTGGCGGCGCGTACGGGCGAACTGCTCCTCGGCGGGCGCCGCGAAAACGGGCTGTTTTTCGAGAAGTACGATTTCACCGCCCAGAAATACGCGGGCGAACGGCAGAATATGATCAACCAGCTTTACTGCGCGATCTTCGCCGTCCCGCTGGAACGCGACAACCACCCGTTCCTCGGCTGGCTGAAGCAGTCGTTCGCGCACGGCGGCGTGCTGTACGCGGCTTACGACAGCGGCACGGGCGAGGCGACGGAGTTTTTCGAGTCGACCAGCGTCTACGCGCTGGCCGCGCGTTACGCCCTGCTGGTGGGCGACCACCCGCTGGCGGAAAAGCTGATCGACAAGATGCTGCGGTTTCAGAATTTGAATCCCCTGTCGCCGCTGTACGGGGGTTTCTTCGACGATGAGGTCTACAGCTTCGACAACCTCGAAGCTTTGATTTCCTTGCGCCTGCATAACGCGGCGCACTAGTGCGGCAGGCTTCGGGCGGGAAGGGCAAGCCCGCGCGAAACCCTGTTGGGGAGAAGACGATGAAACGGGCTCGAGTCATGTTCGTGGTGTGGGGGGCGATCTTGCTGATTGCCCTCACGGCCCAGGGAGTCTGGGCCGGCGCGTATGAGGACGGCATCGACCTCTACAACCGAGGGCAGTACCAGGCCGCGGCGGAGCATTTCCGCGCGGCGGTGCAGCAGAACGCGTCCAACGTCGACGCGATGAAAAAACTCGGCGACTGCTACTTCAACATCTACTCGCCCCAGCACCCCGAATACGCCAAGCTGGCCATCGAAGCCTACACCAAAGCCCTGCAAGCCGACCCCAACGACGGCGTGACCCGCCTGCATCTTGCCCAGATTTACGCCTGGACCGAAGACTCCGCCGACGCCCTGCAACAATTGAAGCTGCTGCTGCAGCGCGAACCGCAGAACACCACGGCCATGTTGGAAATGGCCGAGATCTATTCGTGGAAAGCCGAAACGTACGACGCGGCGATCGACCTGTGCTACAAGGTGCTCAAGATCGACCCGAAGAACAAACGCGCGCAACTGATCGTGGCGCGGGTGCTTTCGTGGAAGGGCGAACACACCAAGGCGCTCGCCTACTACGAAGCGCTGCTCCAGCAGGATCCGAACGACCGCAAGGTGCGGCTCGAATACGCGAACGCGTTATCCGCCGCCGGACGTTACGACGACGCGGTCCAGCAGTTCAACTACCTGGTCACCCAGCACGACACGCGCGACCAGAGCCTGATCGGTCTGGCGCAGGCCTTGTACCAGGCCAAGCGCTACACCGAGGCCCTCGCCGTGGTCGAGGCCGTGATCAAACACGAGCCGAAAAACGCCTTCGCCTATCGTCTGATGGGCTTGATCTACGCCGAGCAGCATCGCCTGAACGACGCGGTCACCGCGTTCCAGAAGGCGATCGAACTGAACCCGCAGGATGTCGACGCCAAGCTGATGCTGGCGCGCGCGTACGCGATGAACGAGGCGACGCTGCCCGAAGCGGTCGCCGCGTACCGCCAGGTGCTCGAAGCGCAGCCGAACAACGTCGACGTGCAGGCCGAACTCGCGCGCATCTACTCCGAGGCCAACAACCACGACGAGGCCATTCGGCAGTATCAGGCGATTTTGCAGCAGCATCCGGACAACCAGAAGGTGCGCACCGACCTGGTCCACGCGCTGCTCAAGGCCAAGAAATACCCCGAGGCGGTGAAAGAGTGCGAAACGCTGATCAAGCGCGAGCCGGATAATCTCGATCATCGTCTGCTGATGGGCGATGTGCTCGTCGCCGCCGGCCGGTATCTCGACGCGATCGACGTGTACGGCGAAGTGCTCGACCGCCACGCCAACTATTTGCCGGCGATGGTCGGTCTGGGTTGGGCGCACCACCGCTACAGCCGCGCGCAGGCCGAACGGGCCGAGAAATTGCAGCAGGCCATCCAGGGGCAACTGCTGGGCGTCATCGACCGCATCCATTGGCTGTTTATCCGCATGAGCGAGACGTATCACTACAACCGCGCGGTGACGATCCTGACCGACGCGGCGGAGAAGCACCCCGACGCCACCGAACCGCATATGCGGCTGGCCGAGGTTTACGCCGAGCAGAAGGCGTACAAGAGTTCGCTGGACAGCTATGAGCAGGTGCTCAAACGCGATCCGCGCGCCGTCGAAGCCTACCTCGGCATGTCGTGGGTCTACAATCAGATGGGCTTCCATCAGAAGTCGATCGACGCCATTCGCCGCGCCGCGCAGATCGAGCCGACCAACGTGGAAGTGCTCGGCGGGCTGGGCGACGCGTACGCCTACCAGCAGGACACCGTCCAGGCCATCGAGGCGCTGGAGAAGGCGGTGATGATCAAGTTCGCCGACCTCGATCTGCACCGCCGGCTGGCCAATCTCTATGCGCAAAACCGGAAGTACTACGACAAGTCCATCCGCGAATGCCAGTACATCCTCCAGCAGGACAAAAACGACGACGCCACGCGCCGGCTGCTGGCGCGGGTGTTGTCGTGGAGCGAGAAGTATGACGAATCGGTTGCGGTGTACAACGAACTGCTGGCCAAAGACGAGGCGGCCCACAAGCCGGTCGATCAAGACCTGTATCTCGAAATGATGCAGGTCAAGATTTATTCGAGCAGCAGCGACCAGGTCATCGTGGAGTTGCGCAAAAAACTGGAGCAGAAGCCCGACGACCTCAACACGCGGCTGGCGTTGGCCCGCGCGTACGAAGTGCACAACGACCTCGATCTGTCGGAGCAGGAATATCGCCGCGTGCTGCAGGCCGACCCGAAGAATGGCCACGCGCACCTCGGCCTGGCCACGATCTACCGGGAGAGAGAGCAACTGGACCACGCGGTCATCGAATACCGGGAAGTGCTTTCCACCAATCCCGACTCGGCCGAAGCCTATTACGGCCTGGGCGTGATCGACCGCCGCAACGGCAAGTACGAACGCGCCATCGCCATGCAGAAGAAGGTGCTCGAACTCGATCCGAGCAACCTCAACGCCTTCGCCGAATTGTCGTACAACCATTACCTGCTGTCGCGCAGCTACATCGCGACGACGGGCCAGTACCAGCGCGCCTGGTGGCTGATGGCCAATAATTGGGGCGACGTCTACGGCGTGTGGGGCCAGTATCCGGCGAACATCGAGCAGATGCGCGCCATTCTGGTTGAGGACCCCGGCAACTGCGACCTGCGCTTCCTGCTCGCCCAGGAACTGCAGAACCACAACCGCAACAAGGAAGCGGTGCGCGAGTACCGCACGCTGCTGCAATACTGCCCGAACCACCTCGGCGCGCGCACGGCGTTGGCCGACATTTTCAGCGTCAGCCCGTCGACGTACGCCTGGGCGATCAACGAGACGTTGGAGATCGTCAAGCGCGAGCCCGATAATTACGACGCCCATTTGCGTCTGGCGCGGCTCTATTCGTGGTCGCTGCAATACAACGCCGCGATCGGCCAGTACGCCTGGTGCATCCAGCGCCGGCCGGATGAGGTCGAAACGCGCATGGAATTGGCCCAGGTGCTGTCGTACGCGAAGCGCAACGAAGAGGCCATCGCGCAGTACGAGATCATCCTCGCGCAAGACCCGACGCGCGACGACGTGCGCATGGAACTGGCCAAGGTGTTCAGCTACGGCGACCGCGTGGAGGATGCGATCAAGGAATACGAAGCGATCCTCAAGCGCAACCCGAACAACTACGAGGCCAGCTTCGCGCTCGCCAACCTCTATAGTTGGGACCGGCGCTATTACCACCGCGCGATCGACCTGTATCGCAAGCTGTTCCTCAAGTTCCCGAAGAACACCGAAGCGCGGATGGATTACGGCCGTTTGCTGTACGAGCGCGGCGAATTCGGCGAGGCGGAAAAGGCGTATCGCGACGCCATCGTGCTCGAACCGAACAACGTCGACGCCCATGTGATGTTGGGCCGTATCTACGTCGGCCAGAACAAACGCGATCTGGCCATCACCGAGTTCAAAAAGGTGCTCGAGATCAAACCCGACTCGGTCGACGCGCATTACTACCTGGCGCAGATCTACGCCGCCGACAAAGCCACCTGGCCCGATTCGATCAAGCACTGCTTGGCGGTGCTGCAGGTTGAACCGAACAACGAAGAAGTGCGGCTGCTGCTCGCGCGCCTCTATTCGTTCCAGGAGAACTACGCCGAGTCCGCCAAGCAGTACAAGGTGCTGTACGAGGCCCATCCGGACGACGAAGAAATCATGATGCCCTACGCCCTCAACCTGAGTTGGGCCGAGCAATATTCCGACGCGGTCGTGGTGTTCAAAAAGCTCACGGAGAAAAAACCGAACGACGTGCGCGTGCGGCTGGAACTGGGCCTGGCGCAATACGAGCTGGGGTTGTTCCAGGACACCATCGTCAATCTGGAATTCGTGATCGAGCACGACCCGTGGAACCGGCGCGCCCGCCACGGCATCGCGCGCGCGTACAAGGCGTCCAATCAGACCGACGCCGCCATCGCGGCGTACAAGCGCATCCTGATCATCGAACCGAACGATCAGGAGGCGACCGAGTTTTTGAAAACGTTCAACATCACGTATACGCAGACCTCGCTGCTGGATGACTATTTCACCTGGCCGGGGAAAACGGAGGTTGCGACAGCGACCGGGGGTCCGGGAGGTCCCTCGGCCTCAGAGGCGGATGAGGCCGAGCAGCGCTACCGCGTAAGCCTCGCCGAGGAGTTGCTCGCTCACGAACGCTATCAGCGCGCGCGCCACGTTTACGAACAACTGGTGCGCGAACATCCCGAAAATCCGTATTACCACCTCGCGCTGGGCAACGCGTACGGCTTGTCCGGCATGTGGGCGAGCGCGTCGCACCAATACCGCGAGACGCTGCGCCTCGATCCGGAAAGTGAGGACGCGGTGCGCGGGCTGGCCCGGATGCGCTACGATAGCGCGCCGCGGCTCGAGGTCTACGCGAGCGTGGACGACGCGCGGCGCTTCAACGACCGCATCACCGTATTCGAGTTCGGAAGCCGGTTCACCTATCGCTTCGGCGACAACGACGAAGTGTTTGGTGAGGTGGCTTTCGGTCATCACCATGAGGACGGCTTCGACCCGATCTACCGCGTCAGCCCCTCGGTGGGCGTGCGAGTGGGCATCATCGAAGATCTGTTCTTCCGCGCGCAGTATCGGTTGAACGAATACGACCGCGTGGCCCCGACGCACAACTGGTCGGGCGCGCTGTCTTACAACGTGCTCGACGTCGTCGGCCTCGAGGCCTACTACTTCCGCCAGGATATCCGCCAGACGGTGCTGGCCATGGAGCAGCGCCTGGGCGAACACCTGGTCGGCGGCGCGGTGACCGTCACGCCGATCTATCACCTCAACTTCCGCGGCGAGTACGACACCGCCTGGATCGACCGCACCGATGTCTCGCGCGCCAACCGTTCGCAGAACATTGTGGGCGGCGTGAATTATACGTTCCTCGATAATCCGACTTATCTCACCGTCGGCTACACCTACACTTACCTCACCTACGCCGAGCAGGACGCGAATACGGCCAGCATCTATTGGGCGCCGCACCGCTACGAGCAGCACGCGCTGCCGCTGACTTTGTCGGGCGATCCGACCCCCGAGGTCTATTACGAAGTGGGTTTGGTGCCGAGCTACAACCTGATCGACCCGGGCCATGATAGTTTCGGCGTGTATACCTACGCCAACGCCGATTGGCAGGTCGAACTCAAACACAAGTTGGGCATTGCCGCGTCGTACGGCACGGGCCTGCAGGGCGGCGGCTACTGGGAGTACACGGTGCTGCTCCGGTACACCTACATCTTCGGCCAACACTCGGGCATCTGGCGCTGATGAACGCGACCATCCGATTTCCGGAGTAGCGGAGGCCGGCGGTGACGCCCCGCGACCGGATCACCGAAATTCTTTACCAGCGCGAACCGGGCGGCGTTTGGCCATTTGCCGCGCTGCTGCTCGCGCCGATCGGTTGGCTGTACGGCGTGATCATGCGCTTGCGCGCGTGGGGCTATCGGCGTGGCTGGTTCGGCGCCGCGCGCGTTGATTGTCCGGTCATTTCGGTCGGCAATCTCACGGCCGGCGGCGTCGGCAAGACTCCGCTCACGATCTATCTGGCGCAGGCGTTGCAACAGCGCGGACGTCGCCCCGTGGTGATCAGCCGCGGCTATCGCGGTCGGCTCGAAGGGCAGGCAGCGGTGGTTTCCGACGGCCGCGACATCCGGCTCACGGCCGCGGACGCCGGCGACGAACCGGTGTTGATCGCGCGGCGTTTGCCCGGCGTGCCGGTGATCGTCGGCGCGCGGCGTCCGGCGGCGGCGAAGTTGGCGCGCGAGCAATTTGATGCGGGCGTGATCATCTGTGACGACGCGTTCTCGCACCTCGCGTTGCGCCGCGATTGCGATATCGTGTTGGTGCACGGCCGCGACGGCTTCGGCAACGGCCGCGTGCTGCCGGCCGGCCCGTTGCGCGAACCGGCCGAAGCGATTCGCCGGGCCGGGCTCGTCGCGCTCAACGTGACCGCCGGCGAAGATCCGCGCACCGAAGAGGAAGTCCGCCGCGCGGGATACTGCGGCGCGATCTTCCGCTTACGCGCCGGCCCGCTGGTCTGGCGTCATCACGCGGACGGGTCGCCGGTCGATCCGTCAGCCGCGCCCGATCGCCGCGTGCTCGCCTTCACCGCCACGGCCCGGCCCGGCGACGTGTTCGAATCCTTCGCGCGCTCCGGTTGGGACGTGGTCGCGCGGCAGGCGTTTCCCGACCATTACGCGTACACGCCGGATGACCTCGCGCGTCTGGCGCAACTTGCCGCTGCGCAGGCGATTTGCTATCTTGCCACGACCGAAAAAGACGCGGTGAAATTTACTTTTTCGCTGCCCCGGAACCCGCCGCTGCTCGTGGCCGCGCTCACTCCGGAAGGCGTCGGCGCGCCGCTCGAGCAGCTGGTGGATCGCGTGGAGGATTTCTGTTGGCCCGACCGGCCGTGTTTCTCGACCGCGACGGAACGGTGACGCGCGAGGTGGGCTACGTCAACCACGTGGATCGCCTCGAACTGCTGCCGCATTCCGCGGTGGCGATTCGTCGTTTGAACGAAGCGGGCGTGCCGGCGGTGCTGATCACCAATCAGGCGGGCGTCGCGCGCGGCTACTTTTCGCTCGACCTGCTGGAACAGACCCACGCGCGGCTGCGCGAACTGCTCGCGGCCGAAGGCGCGCACCTCGACGGCCTCTATTTCTGCCCGCACGTGCCGGAGGGCAAGGTCGCGCCGTTCAATATCGACTGCGAGTGCCGCAAGCCGAAGACCAAGATGCTGCACGATGCGGCGCGCGATCTCGATCTCGACCTGCCCGCGAGTTTCACCGTCGGCGACAAGATCACCGACGTGATTATGGCCCATCGCGTCCAAGCGCGCGGTGTGTTCGTGCTGACCGGTTACGGCCGCGGCGATTTAGAAAATCAATCGCTCGCGTGGTCCGAGCGGCCCGATCACATCGCCGAACACCTCGGCGACGCCGTGGACTGGATTTTGCGGGAGATGAAACGTGACTGATCGCATTCTGGCGCTGCTCGATCAATGCCGCGGCAAGCGCGTCGCGGTGATCGGCGACCTGGTGGCCGACCAATTCATTTACGGCCGCGCGGGCCGCGTGAGCCGCGAGGCGCCGGTGCTGGTGATGGATTACGAGCGCGACCAGCTCGCGCCGGGCGGCGCCGCCAACGCGGTAAACAACGTGCAGGCCCTTGGCGGCCGGCCGATCGTCGTCGGGGTGATCGGCGACGACCGCGACGGCGAGGCCATCGAAACCTTTTTGCGCGAGAAGGGCGTGGACACCCGCCTGCTGGTGCGCGATCCGTCGCGACCGACGACGACCAAGAAGCGCTTTCTCGCCAGCGGCCTGCACACGACGTATCAGCAGATGCTCCGCGTCGATCGGGGCCGGCGCGATCCGGTCAATGATGCGGTCGCCGCGAAGCTGATCGCCGCGCTCGACGAGGCCGCGCGCGAATGCGAAGTCATTGTGGCCAGCGACTACGGCTACGGCGTATTCGCCGACGCGGTGCTGGCGCACGTCAACGCGCTCAGTCAATCGCGCCGCCGCGTGCTGGTCGATAGCCGGTATCGCCCGCTGCAATTTCAGGGCGCGTACCTGCTCACGCCCAACGAACCCGAAGCGGCCCAGGCGTGCGATATGGAAATCAATACCGACGCCGACGTGGCGGTCGCCGCCGCAAAAATCATTCGCGACGCCCGCGCCCATGCGGTGGTCGTGACGCGCGGCAAGCAGGGCATGTATCTGCGCGAGCAGACGCCGCCGGGCCATTACGTGCCGATCTACGGCACGGACGAAATCACCGATGTGACCGGCGCGGGCGACACGGTCATCGCGGCGTTCACGCTGGCCATCGC
>PMZC01000331.1 GCA_003170555.1 Deltaproteobacteria bacterium | reverse complement strand
CTCGCGCAACGAGTCGACCACTTTCTCCTTCTGGTAATAGGCGCTGATCTCCTCGACCTTGCGCCCTTGCCGCGCGGCGACCTTCACATACTCCGCCTGCAGATCGTCCTCGGTCACTTCGAGTTTCTCCGCGTGGGCGATCTCGTGGATGAGGAACGCGGACTGCACTTCGCGCTTGGCGTCGTCGGCCAGGCGCTCGCGCAGCCGCTGGTCCGCTTCTTTGTCCTCGGGCGCGGGAATGCCGGCCATCGCGAGTTCCATCTTGAAGCGGCGCATCATGTAGTCGATCTGCCCGTCGACCAGCGACGGCGGCACTTCGATCGGGTGCATCTCGACCAGCTTCTTGACCAACGCCTTTTTCGCGTTGGCGAGGGTGCGTTCCTCTTCCGACTTCAGAATCTCGTCGCTGATCTTCTGCCGCAGCGCCTCGAGCGTCTCGGCCTCGCCGGTGTCCTTCGCCAGGTCGTCGTCGAGCGCCGGAACTTCGCGCCGCGACAGCGTGTGCAGCGTCACGGCGAACACGGCGTCCTTGCCGGCCGCTTCCTTGTGCGGGAAATCGTCGGGCATTTTCACCGCGACGTCTTTGGACTCGCCTTTCTTCATGCCTTCGACCGCTTCGCCCAGGCCCGGGAAGTAGAAGGGCTTGCCGACTTCGAGCGTCAGGCCCTTGTGGTCGCCGTCTTTGAACGACTGGCCGTCGACTTTGCCGGCGAGGTCGATCTTGGCCAGGTCGCCCTTCTCGGCGACGTCGCGGTCGGCGATTTCGGCGACGGTCGCCATCTGCTGCCGCTTCGCTTCGAGGCGCGCCTCGACCGCCGCCGGCAGCACGCGCGCTTTTTCGCGGGCGACCTCGATGCCTTTGTACTCGCCCAACACGATCTCCGGCCGCGTATCCATCACCGCGGACACCACCAGCGAACCGTCTTCCTGGAACTCGTCTTTTTCCAGTTCGGGCGTGGCGATGATGTGAATCTTGTTTTCCTCGAGCGCCTGCGCGAGTTGCTCGGACACGAGGTTGTTCTTCACTTCCTGCCGGGCGTGCTGGTCGTATTTCCGCTTGAGCATCGACATCGGCGCCTTGCCGGGCCGGAAGCCGGGCACCGCCGCCTCGCGCTTGATCTGCCGATAGACTTTCTCCAGTTCTTTGTTCACCGTCTCGGCGTCGATGGTCAGCGTGACGCGCGTGCGGACGGCGTTGATTTTTTCAATCTGTACGTTCGGCGCCATCGTTCCCCAAACCCCTCTCTCACGCCGGATAAAAAAACCGGCGGTTGGTCAAACGAACGGAGGTTATAACCCCGTATCAGGGGGCGGTCAATCGGCGGGAGGATAACGCCTTTTCGATGTTATCATTTTTTCGGTGTGACCGTCTTCTTCCCTTTCACGCCGATCTTTCGGTCCGGCGTCTTGGCCGTCGGACTCTCGCTGTATCTTGCGATGAGATAATTCACGAAAGCGGAGCAGGTTACCAGAAAATATTTTGCTTCGTTGAAACTTATCTGCATTGATCCGGGTTTGTTGGCGTGCCGAATACCTCCGGCGTCGGAGGTGAAACCGTAGATGTTTCTCCATCCTTCAGCCAACGCCGGGTGCACATCCAATTGCTTCAGACAATCGCCAAGACCTTTTCCCGTTGACCCGGTGTAAACCTGAGAGGCCGCTTCGACGGCGGCGAAGGCCTCTTTCACCGCGTTCGGATAGTCCGGCCGCTTATTTTCGCGAAGAAGAGCAAGAGCCCTACCCATATGCCTGGCCGCCTCTTGAAACGGTGAAGGTGCGGCGCTCGCTTCTTCGAAACTTCGTGCTTCTTCTTTGCTCGTAAAAGGAACGAATGCTTTCCCATCAAAACGCCAGGCTGACGATTCTTCGATCAAGATTCTATTGAGTTCCTCCGTTTCTTCTAGTATTCGGTCGGCGAAATTTCTTGCCTTTTCGGCCGCCCAATCGATTTCTCTTGCCTTACTTTTCGCGATTTCTCGCTTTGAAAGTGATTCTCCAAAAAATTCATCGTCGATATCTAAAACAATCTTGTTGGGATCTCGTTCATACAAAGTTTTCTTTTGTAAACCCTGGAAATAAAGTTGAATACAATCGTAAAAAGCATACCAAGGGGTTTTCATAAACAATGCGGCCATTTTTTTAATTCGCGTGTAGCCTTCTGGTGGCAAGTCGATACGAGGTTGATGAAGCATGTCACACCAAACGGTCTCTTCAAACGATGGAGGAAAGCCGCGCCGAAGATCGAGATAGTGAAGATCTAAAATATGATCCTCGATGAAATTCCAAAGTCGGCCTCGGAGTCGATTATCCATTTCATCCGGTTGTAGGCTGCTTTTTCTTTTTCTAAAGCCGCGGGTTTCCGAAAACAGATTGTTGTCCCTATTCGTCAAACTTGATCTCCTGTCCTCTCTTCTTTGAGATGTTATCGAATTACTCTTCGATAATCTACCGTCGTCCGACGAGGCACAATAGCGTATTTCGACAAGGCTTCCGCGAGGAGGCCTTTGGTGTCATCCCGACCGAAGCGGACGAACGGAGCGAAACGAAGTGAAACGGAGCGCGGAAGCATAGTGGAGGGATCGCTTTCTTGAATTGACCTCTTCCTTATGAAAACGGAAATCAATTTGGCAAGGGAGCGATTTCTCCGCTCGCCCCTCGGATGCACTCGGGGCTCGGTCGAAATGACAGGGGCCAGATAGCCGGTTCTCCGCTTGCTCTCGGCGGCGCTCCATGTCGCCCTGTTCGGAATGGCCGGAGGAATTTGCTAATTCGCTTGCTCGTGCTTGAGCCCGACGCAGAATTCGCGGATGCGGCCGGCGAGCCAGCGGCGGTCGTCCGCGGAGAGGCCGGGCCGGGTGGCCGCCGCCCAGTTCTTGCCGGCGGCGCGAAGCGAAAACCGACAAACAAACTCGCCGCCTCGCGGATTGACAGGCGAAGGGGGTATTCTATCTTACGGATTCACGGCCAGCTGAATCAGGCGAGGGTGAAATGACGAAGCGGATGTACGGAACAAGCGCGCTGTGTTTGTTGATGATCGTGGTGGTTGGAGCGGGTTGCGCGCGACATCGAGTGCACACACAACGGCCCGGGCCGTTTGTGACGATCACGTTCGTCGGCGACACCGGCGAGGGCGATCAGGCGCAGGATTTCGTCAAGCAGTACGGGCTGCGCAAGTCATTCGAAAACGTGCGCGCCGCGCTGAAGAACACCGACTTTCTGGTCGGCAACGGCGAGACGCCCATCGCCGATGAGAATGTGCCGCCCCTGCCCGGCCAGCCGTGGCATCCGAAGCAGACGCCGGAGGTGGCCAAGGTGTACGCCGAAGAAGGCTTCACCGCGTTCAACCTCGCCAACAACCACTGCCTCGACTGGGGCGTGACCGGCTTGCAGCAGACGATCAAGTATTTGACCGACGCCGGCATCAAGACCTTCGGCGCGGGCATGACCGAAGCCGACGCGCGGCGCCCGCTGATCTTGTCAAAGAACGGCGTCAAGGTCGGCGTGCTCGGCTATTTCGATAAACAGAAAAAGTATGACGAGCTCGGCATGTGGTACGCCAGCGGCGACCAGCCCGGCGTCGCGTTGCTGAGCGAAGCCAATCTGCGGGACGACGTCGCGAAACTCAAAACGCAGGTCGACGTGGTGGTCATCTTTCCGCACTGGGGCGCGAACTACCACGCGGTGACCAAGGGGCAGCAGAGCCTCGCGCGGCGTATCGCGGCGACGGGAGCGAACCTCGTGGTCGGTTCGCACTCGCATACCGCGCAGCCGGTGGAGGTCGTCGACCGCGTTCCGGTGCTCTACTCGCTGGGCAACTTCATCTGGCACAGCGTCGGGCTGTACCGGCAAAGCAAGATGGAGGACTTCGCCTACACGCTGGTGGCGCGTATCGAAATCGACCGCCAGGGCGTGCGGCGCATTCTGCTCACGCCGTTCTGGAGCGACAACCGGCAGGTGAAGTTCGTGTCGCAGCCGGCGACGAGCAGCCAGGCAAAAAAGCTCTTCAACGTAATATTGAAACCACTGAACAACGATTGGGACCTAGAGAACCAGACGGCGGTGATTGACTTGCAGTAGGGGCGGGTCTCAGACCCGCCCTGGGCAGGTCCAAGACCTGCCCCTACCCCAACGCCCTGTCGGTGGGCAGGTCTAAGACCTGCCCCTACTCCACCAAATAGATCGTGTACGCTCCGCTGGTGAAGGTCGGCGTGAAGGCGTGTCTCCCACGGCCGGACAATTCGGGTTGCAGCAGATTGCGGAAGTCGAGGCCGTCGGGCAGCAGATCGTAGATCAGCAGCTTCGCGCCGGGCCGGTCGAGCAGCGAGTGAAGTTGGTCGACGTTGATCTGCCCGTTCTCGTCGCGCGTTTCGGCCAGCAGGCGCGCGGCGCGCGGAATCTTGCCGACGATAATCAAATAGCCCTGGTCGCGCGTGCCGAGAATCACCGGGCGAGCGCCGCGGTTCTGCGCCAGCCATTGGGCCGTCTGGCGCAGATCGCGGTTCGCGGCGAAGCTTTCGTTCTCCGATTGGATGCTTACCAAACCGGCGACCGCCACCACGACGGCGAGCACAATCGTCACCGGCGCGCGCCACGACTTGGCGACGGCGTGCACGATGGACGCGAGGCCCTGCCCGGCGAACGGCAGCAGCATCAGGCCGAGCGCCGCGGCGTACTTCGTTTCGTTGGCGCCGAACGATCCTTGTGCGGTGCGCCACATAAAGACCGCGAGGCTCAGCGCGAACGCCGCGAGCAGCCAGCGGCCCGGTCCGCGCCGGCGAATGACGAACGCGCCGATCAACGCCGCGATAACGAGCGCGGGGCCGGTCGTGAAGAAAACGATGCGCGGCCACGCGACCAATCGCTCCGCCAAGCTCAGCTTCGCCATGTGCACGGCGCTGATGCCGCCGCTGACCGACAGAAAGTGAAACGGGTCGTGGTACATCAGCCAGTGATGCAGCATCCAGAGGGCCGGAAAGGCGCATGCGACCGCGGCGACGAACCAACCGCGCGCGCGGTCTTTCCAGATCGCATAGAGCGCGACGACCGGCAGAATGGTCCAGCCGTCGAAGCGCGTCGCGCAGGCGACGGTGAGCAGCAACGCGCCGGCCAGCGCCGCGCCGAAGTTGACGCGCTTGCCCTCCCATGCTTTGGCCAGCCGCTCGAACGCGAGCGCCAGCAAGAGCAGATAGGGCGCCACCTCGAGCGACAGCGCCGAGACGCGCACGCCGAGCGGAAAAACCGCGTAACCGAGGCCGGTCCATAGCGCCGCGTTGGCGCCGAACCAGCGACGCGTCAAAAGCACCAACGGCCAGAAAGCGAGTAGTCCGCACAAGAGCGACAATAGCCGCGGAGCGAGATCGAGATTCGTCGTGACCGCGCGCAATGCCGCGAGCAGATAGAAATGCACGGGCGGATATGCCGGGTCGGGGTCCCACCCGCCGCGCTCGACCCAGTTCTCGACGAACAGCGGGCGGTCGAAGGCGTTGTGGTGGCCGTCGATGCCGTTGTCGGAAACGACGAAAACCCAAACCCGCACGACCGCCATCGCGGCGAAGACGGCCCACGCAGCTCGCGATTTGAACATGGCCCGATGATAGGCTACCGTTCCAGGCGGACACAAGCACGAGGTGAAACATGGCGGGACGAATCACCGAGGTCGCCGGTCTGCGCGTCGGCCACGCGCAGGATGAAGTCGGCCGCACGGGCGTGACCGTGCTGCGGTGCGATCCGCCGGCGGTGGGCGCCATCGACCGACGCGGCGCGGCGGTGAGTACGCGGCAATGCGATTCGCTGCTGCCCGATCATTTGCTGTCGCGCGTCGACGCCCTGGTGCTCGCCGGCGGCTCGGCGTTCGGCCTCGATTGCGCCGCGGGCGTGATGGATGAGCTCGCGGCTCGCGGCGTGGGAATGCCGACGCCTTATGGTCCGGTGCCGATTGTGCCGACCGCGGTGATCTTTGACCTGGGCTTCGGTTCGCCGTCGGCGCATCCCACGCCCGATTTGGCCCGCCACGCGCTGCGGACTGCGGCGGTCGAGTTCGCCGAAGGCAGCGTCGGCGCGGGGCATGGCGCGACCGTCGGCAAGTTGCTCGGCATCCGTTCGGCGATGAAGGGCGGCCTCGGCACGGCGTCGCGTCACGCGGAACGCGGACTGATCGTCGGCGCGCTGGCCGTGGTCAACGCGTGGGGCGACGTGTACGACTGCGCGGACAACCGCATCGTCGCCGGCGCGCGCGATCCCGAGCGGCCCGGGCTTTTCCTCGACGCCGCCGCGCATCTCGAGCAAGGGCGCACGCGGCCGCAATCGGCTTTCGAAAACACCGTGCTTGCCGTCGTCGCGACCAATGCGAAGTTCGACAAGCTCGCCGCCGGCTTCGTGGCGCGGATGGCGCAGACGGGTTTGGCGCGCGCGGTTCGTCCGTGTCACGGCCCGTTCGACGGCGACGTGGTCTTCGCGCTGTCGCTCGGCGAACAAGCCGCGGACCTGGCGGTCGTCGGGCAGATGGCCGCCGCGGCGTTGTCGGAAGCGGTGCTGCGCGCCGTGCAGTTGGCCGACGGCTTCGGCCTCGTACCCGACGCACGAGGTTAGATTTTTTTGACGGGATCAACCGGATCGACGGGATCAACAGGATTTAGATCGCGGGTTAATTCGTAGGGGCACGGCATGCCGTGCCCCTACCGGTCAACTAACAATCCGCGAGCCGATCAACACCCGCAGCCGCCGCCGCTGCTGCCGTTGGCGTTGGCATGAGGCGAAGCGTCGTCGTCGGCAATGACGTCGTCGTCCGCGGTGGTGTCATCGTCCAGCGTCGTGTCGTCGTCGGCATTCGTTACGCACGCGTCGGCGGTCTCGTCGCAGGTCTCGTCCGCACTGCATGGATCGCCGGCCGACGTGCACACTCCCGCCTGGCAAGTTTCGGCGCCGTCGCAGAACAGGCCGTCGTCCGTACACGCCGTATCATCGGCGGCCGTGGACCAATCAGTCGTGGACTGCGCTTTGCTGCAGGTTTGACATACGTGGTTCGGATTCGGCGCGCCGTCGTGATAGCAACGCTGGTCGATGTAGCAGCCGTCGCAAACCGGAAACCTCATCTTGGCGAACGGGGACGGATCGTCAGTCCAGCGATAGGGCCACCACTGCGCAACGTCGGCGTCTAAATCGCCCCAATAAGATTGAACGCCGATGGTGACGCCCGGTCCGCCGGTAATATTCCCGGCATTCAGCGCGAGCTGCATCTCGACCTGCACGTGGCCGGTCGTGGTCAGCCCAAAAGCCGCCGTGACCGAGGTGATCGTATTTCCGGAGCACCCCGTGCTTTGGGCGTGCGGCCGGAATTCATAGTCGTTTCCGTTCGCCGAGTAAGTCACCCATATTTCACCCTCGTCCGCGCATTCCACCGGCCAGACGCCGTCGTTGTTGTTGTCAAAAAGGAGACCGACGTTGTCTCCTTCCTCCAAAGCGGGATCTCCTAGAATGTCATAGGCGAGATAGAGATTGTCGGCGTCGGCCAATACCTTTAGCGTAGCCTCCAGGTCGCCGGCGACTGGAATCAGCGTGGCGCCGTTCCATTCCGCCGGACTGATATCGCCATCGATCGTCGGCGCTTGGTAAGCCCATCCGGCTTCGAAACCCGAATTGGCCTCCGGCGGATATTTCAGGATACCAAAGGTCGCGGGATCCGCGTGGTTGGAGCCGCCGGGCCATACCGCGGCGTCGCCGAGGCCATCTTCGTACGTCGTCGCCGCCCCGATACTGGCGCCCGGCGCGCCGCGCATTTCGCTATGCCAGAGGTCGACGCGAAACTGGGTCACCACGTGGCCGTCGGCCATCACCGTGTGGGAGTACACCGCCGGCGCCGGGGTCGTGGGACAAACGCCGGACGCGCTCCAGGGTTCGAACGTGTTTTCTACGCCGGTGGTGAGATACTCGATCCAGTAGCCGCCTTCAACTTCGCAATCCGCGGGCCACGCGCCGTTGTGATCGTTGTCGAAGAAAAGTCCGACCCGGTCGTGGTTTTCCAGGCCGGGGTCGTTGGTGACGAATGCGGCGTAGAGGTAGCGGTCATCCGCCATAAAGTAGGAGGTATAAGCGACGCTCCCTCCCCCCACATTCACCCCGTCGGCCGACGCGGCGTTGGCCCATTCGTGGTTGAGGTCGACAAAGCCGTAGAACAGCGGCGGGATATTCGCCCAGGTCACGTCGATCTCCGCGGCGTCGGCGGCCGTCTGCGCCTGAGCCGGGACGGCGGTCAATAATGCAAGCAGAACCGCGACGCCGAAAATCGCTGGCTTCATGACGCACCTCAAATAATGTCGGTTGGTTCTTCCCCTACAAGTAATACTTTAGTACGCCTCGGAAGAAGCGAAAACAAGAGGGCGGGAACGAGCGCGCGACCGGCGAGCTTATGACGGCCTTCCCCACCACCAGAGAATGCGGCCGATCACGCAGTCGTCGACCTCGTCGTCGCGGAAAAGCAGCAGCGTGTCTTCGGCGATGGATTCCTTGTTCTCCGGCAGGCCCATCACGAAGTTCCGGCTGACGACCTTGCACCATTTCACCGACGCGCCGTTGCCCTGGCGAAACGCGACCATCTTGCCGTCGAGCGCGAGCGGGTCGCGGCGGCTGTGGTCGATCGCGATGATCGAGCCGTCGGCCAGGATGGGCGACATTGAATCGCCGCGCATCCGCACGCAGGTGACTTGCTCCGGGTGCGGGCACCAATCGGCGTGGATGACCGCGTAGTCTTCCACGTCCTCGATGCGGATTTCACGCGGGCGGCCGCCGGCGATGGCGTCGGCCAGCAGCGGCACGGTGACGAAGCGGTCGCGGCGGATTTCCTCCTGCAAGAAATCGGCGGCCTTGCGCCGGCCGGTCACCGGCGCCGCCGGCGGGGTCACGTCGAGCGTGACCGGGCCGCGCACCCGCTGCTGACCGGTGAGCAGCCACAGCGGGTCGATGCGAAACGCCTTCCACATCGCGATCAGCGCCGCCGCGCCGGGCAGGGCTCGCCCCTGCAACCAGTGGTGTACGGTTTGCTGGTTGGCGGCGATGGCTTGTGCGAACCGGCGCACGACGCCGCCGGCGTGCCGCTCGATCACCGCCTGCAAACGATCGGAGGTCGACTGTGGTTTCATGCGTTTAACATCCCTGTCTATATTTGTATAATTTTTCTTGACACATGTCTACAAAAATTGTAAGGTCCTCGCGTGGGGCTAGGAGAGCAGGCGACATGGTCAAAACCCAATTGGTTCTCATCTTCCGATACGCGCACGCGAGAACATTAATGGCACGGTCGCCCGTTTCACGCAACTTGGGGTGAATCATCACCGGCTGAGGAACGCCGGTGCTTACCCGATGGACAGGGAGGATGTCATGGACGAGCGTTTGTTGGATCAGGTGTTGGCGGATTTCGCGGTCTACACGGCGATGATCCGCAAGTTCGGGGCGCCGCCCGGCGCGGAAATCACCGGCGGCTGTTACGACGCCGACCACCATAGCTGGTCGCGCGTCAAGAAAGTCCGCGTCCATTACGACCAGGAATTTCGCCCCCGAAAAATCGAGCATTTGGATCTCGGCGTCACCTATCGCTTGCGTTAGGCGACGACCCGGCCGGCCCAACCGCACATCGGCGGCCTGAACTCACTTATCGTCAACGCGGGAAGGGAACCGCACATCGGCCAATCCCCCATCCGCGGCGAAATCTCGCCGCCAGGGAGAACGCCATGTGTGGAAATTGTCCGCTCGCTCGCATCTGTCAGGTCCCCTGCGCGAAGCTCACGGCTGAACTGGAGGCGGTGACGGTCCGGCAGAACGGTTGGGAAGTGCTCGTCTCGCTCGACGATCTGGCTTACCTTTGGACCAGTCGCAGCCGGCTGTCGCTCGGCTCGTTGCAGGGCGCGGCCGTCACGCCGCCGCTGAAATTGATCTTCCCGTTGCTCACCAAGCAGCAAAAACAAATTTTCGTCCTGAAGTTCATTCACCGGCGGACCGAACGCGAGATCGCCGCCGCGCTCGGCATTCATCACTCGTCGGTGCACGAACGCCTCGCGTGGGCGCGAAAGAAGGTGCGCGCGTTCCTCGACGAGAAACAAAATCGGCGCGCCGATACCCCGGCAAATTACCAAGGGTGAGGGAGGAGCGAACGATGGCCAAGCGGAAGGAGCGGAAGAACCTGTGCATCAATCGGAAACCGCATCGCTGGCAGGCGGGACATCACCGGCTGATTTGTGCGCGCTGCGGGCGACAAGAGCCGGCGGAAACTTGCGCGACATCCACGCAGTTGCCCGAGCCGGCCGGCTGGCGCGCGCTGCTGTGCGGCTGCTTCACCCATCGCGAGCAGGCCAACGCCAAACGTCTGTGGGATGAACTGCGGCTCTCGATGGCCTATCAGCCGTGGGGCGAGGAAGCGATGACGCAGCCGTATCCGCCCGGCTGGTTTCTGCGCGAGTGGATGCCGAAGCCGAACAAGAATTAATGGCGCCACAGAGACACAGAGGACACAGAGTTTTTTTCGGTCTGTGATCTCCGTGTCTCTGTGGTGAAATAAGGACGACGAATGGGCGAGACGCAGGATTTCGTGGAGGGCTGGAACGCGGCCCGTAAGCAGTTTCTCGCCATGCTCGCCGACCCGGAGCAATTGGACGAAGCCGAGCATCTGCTGAAAAACTGGGAGCGCTGGCTGCGCTGCGAGCAACTGGCGCGGACGCTCACCGGCGAAGGCGGCGCGCCGATGACGATCGATGTGCGGATCGAGGGGCTGTGAAAAAACGGGTCCCGGGTTCCGGGTATCGGATGGAGCACAGCCGCCCCGTTCGGCGGAGTCTACCCTGAGCGGAGCCGAAGGGCTCAGGGCAGGCCTCGGCTGTGA
>PMZC01000375.1 GCA_003170555.1 Deltaproteobacteria bacterium | reverse complement strand
ATTCAGTAAGTACTGTCTGCCTAGCAGTTGGCTTCGTGTCGTTACTTATTGGAATCCTATGCGCATATTTTTCTAGCGACAAGCGAAGTTCGTCAAAAAAACAAATAATGGAGTTTATTCATCATATTGAAAACAAATATCGGCCTAACTGGGGAAATCCACCGACCGCAAAGGATGACAAAATCGATTCTAATCTAGACGGTTTTTCCGTAGATAGCCTACATCATGACGCCGCAATATCGGGAGAGCCTAAGATCCAAGACTTGTGTAAAGAAAATACCATTATCGATTTCGCGGAAATAGTACTGAGGGATTTACTCGCAGATCTCGCAATTGCTAAAAGAATCGGCAAGGTTTGGGCTTGGAAACATTTTGTCTTTGCAACTGAAGTATTTCTTCCAGAAATCGGAAACTTCGGAATTGATGTAGTATTTGATTTTTATCATTTCGACAAAAAAATGCGCAACGAAAAAACTCTAACCGTCGGTTTTGTACTTCGCGGGACGGAGCGTCTCGTCGAACGAAATCGACTTATGAAAAGCGTAGCGGATACAATATTCGATGGCTTTGATAGTGTCTCCAGAACAACAAGCCCTCCTAGTTGCGACGATCCACCTGTACACGTGTACTGGGCCGTCGAAAATCCTTACGGTTCACCGAACAATTGGACGATCGAAAGGGTTGCGCTATTCACTGAAAAGGTGATTCGTTACCTTGCTAAGAATATTAATTTTCGCGCACCGTAAAAATGACACGGAATTCCGTGGACACCTTGAGTTCCAGGGACGTCTTAACTAATTCCCCTCACCCGCCCCCGAGTTGCGCCGACAGCTTCGCCAGTTGTTTGGCCAGGCCGGGGCCTTCTTCCGACACCTTCGACAGTCGATCGAGCGCCGTCTTCAGATCCTTGACGATCTCCTTTTCCCGCTTGTGGCAGGTAGCCATGGCGCGCGGGTCGTTGATGACATCCTTGCCCTTTTTGTGCAACTTGGGCGCGTCCACGAGGGCGTCATCGACGAGCTTGCGAGCGATCTTGAGTTGCTCCCGCGCCTGATCGGCCGCCTGGTGGTTCGCGGGATTCTTGTATTTTTTCATGTCTTTGGTGATCTTGTTGGCAACAAAACGCGCCTGGGCGAACTCGCCCAGAACCACCGCCGATTGCAGCGCGAATTCGTCCACCTGGCTGCTGCCGGTGGCGATATAGTGAACCTGGTGCTTGGCGAGTCCGTCCCACTCCGTGTTCTCGTATTTGGCCAGGTTCTGATCGATGTCCCGCAGTCGCAGACGCTTGCTGTCGATCGGATTGCAAGGCGGCGCCATCACCACCAGAGCCAAGGCCGCCAGCACGATCAAGGTAACCGCGTTTCTAATGCTCATGACGATCCTCCCAGGCTTGCCACGCCAAAGAAAATAACGGCGTCGGAAATGAATTCGCCGTACAAGAAAATAACATAAATCAGGTTGCCGTTGTCAAGAAACTTCTTGCTCTTACAGAAGCAAAGGTCATTGGGTGACAATCTTCGGTTGGCCGTAGGGCAACGAAAATAAAAGCGCCGTGATGATACTCAGTTCGTTGTAGATGCGAAGTTCGTTGATGCAACCGAACGCGAACATCGCCGCGTAGTATAAAAGAAACGTCAGGAGCAGCGGTCGAAGTTTTCCGCTCTTGAGCGCCGTCCGCACGCCGAGAATCGGGACTACCCCGCCGATCAGCAACTCAGCGGCAAAGCGAAGTCCGGCAATAGGATCGGAAAGGAATGTCTCAAGGTGCGCGAGATTCGCCGCCGACTGGAACATACCGACCGGTCCCGGCATCCACCACGAAAGAAACGCCTTGATCGCAAGCCAGAGGCCGAGCGACACCACGCCGCCAATCGGCGACCAAAACGCGGCCAATGGAATCAACGCCAAGGTCGTTTCTCGATTGAAAGTGCCCAGCGCGAACGCGACAAACCATGCCCACGACTTACGTTCGTACCACGCCCAAACCAGCGCCAGAAAAAAGAGCGGCGCGGTGAAATCAGTGATTTGTCCCGGCATCCTCCCTTCGTGGCCGCTGATGATTCTGAAACCGTAGATCGAATGAACAACTAAAAATAATGTGTAGGTGATGATCGCGATGTTCAACGAGCCGCCCATCTTCCGGGCCAGCGATCCAAGACCCAATAGCGTAATAGCCAAGATTCCGACGAGGATCGGAATGTACGCATGTTCGAAAATGAAGGTATGCCTGATCGGGTCAAGTCCGGTCAAAAACATCGGCGTCAGGATTCGCCGCGCCGAAAGTACGCCGATTTTCCCGGCGACGATTTCCGCCGGCGACGTGCCCTGCCAGAATCGCGTCGTTCTCATCCATACCGACACCACAACCAACGCCAGGGCGATTGACAGACCGACCGCCTCAACCTCGCGTCTGGTGGTTGATGCCGATTCCGGGACTCCGGATTTCGGGGNNGGGGGGGGGGGGGTCGAATCCGGGGACGACTTACCTAATTCCATTCACCTACCCCCAAATTCCGTCGACAGTGTCGTCGTGTCCATAGCCAAGTCAGCGCTTTCTTTCATTACCTTCGTCAATTATTCCAGCGCAAGTCAAGTCGTTTCGCCCTTCCCCACTGTTGCAAATATGCTACAATCCGCCGATCTTGATTGAGCGAGGAAGAGCGTGAAGCGCTATGTGCTGATTGTCGACGACGAGCGCGATATCGGCCAGACCCTGGGCGGGATTCTGGAGGATGAGGGGTATCGCGTGCACGCGGTGTCGAACGGCGAAGAGGCGCTGGAGGCGATCCGGCACGACCGCCCCGACCTGGTCATGCTCGACATCTGGATGCCCGGCATGGACGGCCTGGAAACGCTGGCCAAGCTGAAGGAGCGGTATCCGGAATTACAGGTCATCATGATCAGCGGCCACGGTTCGATTGAAACCGCGGTCAAGTCGACCAAGCTGGGCGCCTACGACTTNNGACTTCATCGAGAAGCCGCTGTCGCTGTCGGAAACGGTGCTCACGGTCAACCGCGTGATGGATTTGATCCGCCTCGAAGAAGAGAACAAGCGGCTGCAGGCGGGCATCGAAGACAAATACGACATGATCGGCAGCCACCCGACCATCGAAGCGCTGCGCGACCAGATCGCGCTCGCCGCGCCGACCGACAGCTACGTGCTGATCACCGGCGAGAACGGCACGGGCAAGGAACTGGTCGCGCGGCAGATTCACCTGCAATCGCGCCGCGGCCGACGCCCGTTCATCGAGGTCAACTGCGCGGCCATTCCGGAAGAGTTGATCGAGTCGGAGCTCTTCGGCCACGAGAAAGGCGCCTTCACCGGCGCGACCGAACGGCGGCGCGGCAAGTTCGAACTGGCCGACGGCGGCACCATCTTCCTCGACGAGATCGCCGACATGAGCCTGAAGACGCAGGCGAAGATTCTGCGCATCCTGCAAGAGCACCGCTTCGAACGCGTGGGCAGCGGCGAGCAGATCGCGACCGACGTGCGGGTGATCACCGCGACCAACAAAAACCTGCACGACGAAATCGCCGCCAACCGCTTTCGCGAAGACTTGTTTTTCCGGCTGAACGTCATTCCGCTGTTCGTGCCGCCGCTGCGCGAGCGCGTCGAAGACATCCCCGGCTTCATCGAATTCTTCACCCGGTCGTTCGCCGCGCGCTCGGGCCTGACGCCGCGCGTTTTTACGCCGGAGGCCATCGACCTGCTGAAGGCTTATTCCTGGCCGGGCAACGTGCGCGAACTGAAGAACATCGTCGAGCGGCTGATGATCATGACGCGCGCCAAGGAGGTCACGGCCGACGACGTGCGCAATACGCTGACCATCGAGCCGCCGCGCACCGATCCGCTCGCCGGGCTGTTCGCCACGCCGGATTACCGCGACGCCCGCGCGGCGTTCGAGCGCGCGTTCCTGATGCGCAAGCTGGAAGAATTCGGCGGCAACATCACGCGCACGGCCGAGGCGGTGGGCATCGAGCGCTCGAACCTGCACCGCAAAATCAAAGCGCTGGGCATCGACCTGCCGCGAGGAGTCGACGAGTGAACACGCGCAATCAGACCCGGCGGATCATGATCGGCAAAGTCCCGGTCGGCGGCGGCGCTCCGGTCACCGTGCAGTCGATGGCCAAGACCGACACGCGCGACGCCAAGTCGACGATTCGGCAGATACGACAGCTTGAGCGATGCGGCTGCCAGATTATACGCGTGGCCGTGCCCGACCGCGAGGCCGCCGACGCGCTGCCCGCGATCAGGAAAGCGATACACATACCGCTCGTCGCCGATATACATTTCGATCACCGACTGGCGCTTGCGGCTATCGATGCCGGAGTCGACGGGCTGCGGCTCAACCCGGGAAATATTCGCGACCCGCAGCACATCAAGAAAGTCGTGCTGGCGGCCAGGCAGCATGAGACGCCGATACGTATCGGCGTGAACGCCGGGAGCCTGCCGCCGACCAGCGATGCAACCAAATCTGCTGTCGAGCGCATGATTGACGCCGCGATGGACGAGATCGACCTGCTGGAGAGCCTCGATTTCGAACTGATCAAGGTGTCGCTCAAAGCCTTTGATGTGCCGGATACCATCGAGGCAAATCGACTGATTGCCAAACACATGCCCTACCCTATCCACCTGGGCATAACCGAATCCGGTACACCCAAACGCGGCGCTATCCGCAGCGCGGTCGGCATCGGCATCCTGCTATGGGAGGGCATCGGCGACACGATACGCGTATCGCTCACCGGAGACCCGCGTGAGGAGGTTAGCGCCGGATACGAGATATTGAAATCGCTCGGACTTAGCCAGCGCGGCCCCACGCTCATAAGCTGCCCTACCTGCGGACGTACCGAGATCGACGTCGTAGCTCTGGCCAATGCCGTAGAAAAATACCTGGCCAAGGTTGAAAAACCGATCAAGATAGCAGTCATGGGATGCGTGGTGAACGGCCCGGG
>PMZC01000015.1 GCA_003170555.1 Deltaproteobacteria bacterium | reverse complement strand
CCTTGGCGCTGTACATCGACCGCTCCTTCTCAGATGTAGTACATTTGCGTCTGGTTTTTCGCCATCTCGAGATAGCGCTGGCGCAAGTCTTCCAGCGAAATATTGGCCAGCGTGTGTCGAATGCAATCTTCGAGCTCCACCCACAACTCGTGGGTGATGCAACGGTCGCGCAGCTTGCACTGCGATTGGTCGGAAAAACAATCGACCGGAATCAGCGGGCCTTCGAGCACCTCCAGCACTTCCGCCACCGGGATTTCGCGGGGGGCGCGGTTCATCAGATAGCCGCCCGCCGCGCCGCGTACGCTGCGCACGATGCCGCGGTCGCGCAGCATGGTGAACAGTCGTTCGAGGTAGCGTTTGCTGAGTTGCTGGCGTTCGGCGATCTGCCCGAGCAGCACCGGTTTGCCGCTGTCGTGCGCCGCCAAATCGACCAGCGCCCGCAGCCCGTATTGTCCTTTGGTTGAGATCTTCATTTTCTCGCCGTTCAGCGCGCGGTGACGAAGGAGTCGTACATGCGCCGATCGTCCTCCGACATCCGCCCGCGAGTGTAACTGTCATAAAGCGGACTCATGTCGCGCAAAATTTTCACCTCGCGCGCCATCGCTTCCGCCACGTAGTCCATTTCCGCCGGCGTGTTGCCGCGGCCCAGCGAGATCCGCACGCCGCTGTTCGCGAGCTGCTTCGAGATGCCCATCGCCGACAGCACGTGGCTCGGTTCGAGGGTGCCCGAGGTGCACGCGCTGCCCGTGCTGATCGCAATGCCGTGGTTCAGCGACAGCTTGAGCATCAGCCCCTCGCCCTCGATGAAGTTGACCAGGACGTGCAGCGTGCCCGGCAGCCGTCGCGCATTCTTCGCCGTGACATAGATGTTCGGGATCAGTTCGAGCAGACGGCGCTGCAGGTGATCGCGCATTTCACCGATGCGGCGTCCGTCTTCTTCCATCCGCTCGTGCGCCAATTGAAACGCCTTGGCGAAGCCGACGATCCCCGGCACGTTTTCCGTGCCCGCGCGGCGATTGGACTCGTGATGTCCGCCGGTGATGATCGGCCGAATGAACGCGCCCCGGCGAATGTAGACGACGCCGATCCCCTTCGGCCCATAGATTTTGTGGCCGGACAAGCTCATGAAGTCGACGCCGAGGTCTTTGACCCGCAGCGGCAGCTTGCCCGCGGCCTGCACGGCGTCGGTGTGGAACATGATGCCGCGTTCCTTGACGATGCGGCCGATTTCGGCGATCGGCTGGATCGTGCCGATCTCGTTGTTGGCGTACATGATCGAAACGAGAATCGTGTCGTCGCGCAACGCCGCGCGCACCGCTTCGGGGTCGATCATCCCGTTTCCATCCACGCCGACGAACGTCACGTCGGCGCCGGCTTGCTTGAGCTTCTCCGCCGTAATCAAGACAGCCGGATGCTCGATCGCGCTGACGATAATGTGCTTGCCTTTTTGGCGGCGAGCCTCGAACACCCCGCGCAATACGTGGTTGTCGGCTTCCGTGGCGCCCGAAGTGAAAACGACCTCGGTCGGTTCGCAACCCAGATAGGTCGCCACGATTTCGCGCGCCTCATCCAAGCCTTTCTTCGCCGCCGCACCGAAATGATGAATGGAACTCGCGTTGCCGAACACCTCGCGGTAATACGGCAACATGGTGTCGAGCACTGCCGGATCAACCGGCGTAGTAGCGTTATGGTCCAAATAAACCTGAGTCATTTCTGAGCGATGCTCCTTTTGGCCAAACCCTACCAAAATGGTAGACTATCGAAATTATAACCGCGTCTTTTATTTCGTCAACCCTTCCCTCTTTGCAAGAAAGAAAAAATATACTTGACATTTCTTCACTGTTTGTTATAGCTAATACAGTGACACAGAAGAAGGGCCTGGCCATGCTGGTGATCGATCTCAAAGACCCGCGCCCGCTCTACCAACAGGTGGTCGACGGCATCAAAGCCGCGATCGCTCGTGGCGAACTGGCGCCCGGCGATGCACTGCCCAGCGTCCGCGACCTCGCCGAGACCTTGGCGGCCAACCCGAACACCATCGCCCACGCGTATCGCGAACTTCAAGTCGCCGGCGTGATCCACGTTCGCCAAGGAAAAGGCGCGTGGGTGGCGCAGCCCCCGTCGCCCGCGGCGCCGGAGCAGATCGAACGTCTGCGCGAGCAGCTTCGTCGCTTGTTGGCCGACGCCTATCATCAGGGCGTGTCGACGGAGCAGATCCTTCAACTGATGCAAGCCGAGATTTCCACGCGGGAGAGCGGATCATGAAGCCCGAATATTTTCTGGCGTTGAGTTGGTTCTATGCGATCTTGTTGACCGCGTTTGCGCTGATCACGCCGCGTGCGACTCGCGCCCAGCTTCTCTTCGGTGTGCAGGTCGACCTTCAGACCGTCCCGACCGATCTCGCCTCGAAGCTGCGACGGCGTTGGACAATCGGCGTGTTGGCGATCGGCTTGTTTGTCGCTTTTCTGGCTTGGTTGACGAGCGCCAGCGTCAGCCTGCATTGGCTGATCACCGAGGTCGTCGTTTGCCTCGCCGCCCAGTTCGGCCTCTATCTGTGGATGCGCCGCTCGGCCCTGCCCTATGCCGCGGCGCCTTCTGATTTGCGGCCGGTTGAGTTGCCGTTGCTGCGCTATCAAGACATCGTGCCGCGGGCGCTGGAAATCATTCCGCTCAGCTTGTTGATCGTGATGATCTTGACCAGCGCGGTCTATTATCCCGCCCTGCCCGCCACCGTGCCGACGCATTTCGGCTTCACGGGTCAGCCGGATCAGTGGGCCCCGAAGTCGCCGATGTTTTTCGCGGTCATGCTGCTGCCCGCGATCCTGCTCTATACGCTATTCACCGCGATTTCGGTCTGGACGCCGCGCAGCTCGCGCCTGGCCACCAGCCCGTCGCTGCGGCAAAGCCTGGACGCTCGCCGGCGCTTCGTCGTCTGGCTGACCTGGTATCTGTTCGTAATCAAGGTGCTGACCCTCGCCATGCTCACCCTTACGCAATTGGGCATGATCGCCGTCGCCCTCAACTGGCGCATGAACCCGATGCGGCTCGCCATGCCGTTCAGCATCCTCTTGTTGCTTGTGGCGGTGGGCGGCGCGGTCTACTTCGCGCTGCGTCTCGGCCAAGGCGGGAGCCGCGCGCTTCGCGCCGCCAAAGAGAAGCTCGAGGGCGCAGCCGCCGACGAGTCGCACTGGCGCCTCGGCATTTTCTACTACAACCCCGAAGATCCGTCGTTGTTCGTCGAAAAGCGTTTCGGCGTCGGCTTCACGATCAACTTCGGCAACAGAAAATCCTGGTTGTTCATCGGGCTGACCGTCGCGCTGGTCGTCACGGCCGCAGTGTTCGCCCTCGCCGGAAAACATTGACGATTTCTCCTAAGAACGCGGCGACGCAGCGCAATAGGACTTGACAAGGAGACGGCGTTGAGTAGAATTCCGCTCCACTATTCGCTCTTTAGAATATGGGGTTGTAGCTCAGTTGGTTAGAGTATCGGCCTGTCACGCCGAGGGCCGCGGGTTCGAGTCCCGTCAACCCCGCCATTGTTCAAGGCTCGTAAGATATTGTTCTTGCGAGCCTTTCCTTTATCCGCCCACCGCCTGATCACCCTCAAGATGGCAAACCGTGCCCAAACCGTGCCTAAACTCCGACTTTTTTTCCGCCGCGAGCAGGGCATCGACAGCCTCATGGTGCATGTTGGGTGAGAGGTGACTGTAGATCTCCGTCATCTGGATCGTTGAATGGCCGAGTAATTCCTGTACGACTCTTAGCGGCTGACCGGCCATGACGAGCTGGCTCGCGAAACTATGTCGAATGTCATGAATGCGGATTTTGCGGGGTCCGGCTGCGTTCTGGATTCGGACAAACGGCTTGCGGACTGAGTTCCTCGTTAGGGCGCGGTCGTCTTTGGTCTTGAACACGAGATCATTCGGACGACCACAATGCTGCCGCAGGATCTCGATCAGCTTACGGTGCATCGGTATCATTCTCGATTTCCCGCTTTTTGGCGTGCCCTCGATATCGTGCCACACGCTTCGCGACACGACGATGATTCCGTTGTCGAACTGGACATCCTTCCACACTCCGCTCATTGGCGTCAGAGCCTGGAACCTCATAGACAAACGGAGAAAACACTAGTGGCGCTTTGAACCCAGGCTCGAAAGGTCCATAATTCAATGACTCAGCAATCGACCGGAGTCACTCATGTCCCGCCGCGTCTACATCGACGCGATGAACGTCATCCGGAGTAATCCCTCGCTCGCCAGGGTGGAGGAGGAACGCGGAAATATTGCCGCCCGGCACGAACTGCTGCGACTATGCCGGGAGTACGTTGCGCGGGAAGGCGGTAGCGCCGAGTACACGGTCGTATTCGACGGTGGAGACTCCGGTCTGGACGATATAAAGGACACTAACTTGCTCTTGGTCATATGCTCTGGCGAGAAAACCGCCGACGAGATCATCATGGAGAGGGCGGGCGATGCTCGCGCCGTCGGCCAAGAGGCGTGGATTGTCTCGAACGACGCGGAGGTCCGCGCGGCAGGCACGCATACGATTCGTTCGGAGGATTTCTACGACGATCTAATTCGCCGACCGCTGCCCCGTGAGCCGGAAAGTCAGGACGAATTGGCAAGGCGCTTGGTGGCGCATCTCATCGCGGCCGGGCAGCTGCCCTCCAACGCCGTATCTGACTCTGGATTGATTGCTGACCTCGCAAGACATCTGGAATATTATTCAGGCGCGATGCCCCTGCAAAAGCTTGCCAAGAAGCTGGAATCGATCTTTCGCGAACGCACGCGCGTTAAACCAGATCCCGACCCGCAAAAAGTCTTTCAACGGGAATTGAAGGCGTTTCTGGCGACGGAGAATGTCTGTCGTCAAAGCCTCATGGACAAATAGGGAGTTTCCGTCGCGCGTGACAATGCAACAAAGGCGGCGCTACAATCTTGCCTGCGAAACGCAGGAACAAAGTCAAGAAATCACCCGTTGAACGAGGGCCGAAGCAACATACAGGCGCAACCTTCACCTAGCATTTATTTGGGTATAGAGGCCTGATAGAGAGCATCCAGTTTCGCGCCCCAGCGCTTCATGATCTCCCGGCGTTTGACTTTCAGCGTGGGGGTCAGGATGCCGTTCTCGGTGCTGAAGGTCTCCTGCACGATGAAGATCTTTTTCGGAATTTCATAGCCGGCGAGCTGCGCGCAGCACCGCTTGATATCGGTCAAAAGCATCTCGGTGATTTTCGGATTATCGACCAACTGCGCCGGTTCGAGGTCAGCGATCGAATTTTCTTTTGCCCAACGCTCCAACAGCGGGAAACTCGGCACGATCAACGCGACGTTGAAAGGCTTGTTGTCGCCGTACACCACGCAGTTTTCGATATACGGGCTCAAAGTGATGGTTTCTTCGATGCCCGAAGGAAAAACATATTTCCCGTTTTCGAGTTTGTACTGTTCCTTGATTCGTCCGGTGATGTACAGGAAGCCGTCCGCGTCCAAGCGTCCGCGGTCCCCCGTGGCCATCCCGCCGTCCGGGCGCAACACCTCGGCCGTCTCCTTGGGGAGATTGTGATAGCCGACCATGACATTCGGGCCGTACGCGATGATCTCGCCGTCCGGGCTGTCCTCGCCGGTCACCGTTTTGTCGATCTCCACCGAGCTGCCGAAAATCGGCTTGCCGACACTGCCCATCTTGCAGGCGCCGGGCGCGTTCACCGTATGGGCCGGGCTTAACTCCGTCATACCCCACGCTTCGTAAAGCGGGATGCCCAACCCCTCGATAAATTCGGCGACTTTGACGCTCAGGGCCGCGCTGGAACTGACGGTGAACCGCAGCCGCCCGCCGAAGGCCTCGCGGATCTTGGTGAAGACGACCTTGTCCGCGATGGTCAGTTTCACGGAATTGATGAGGTCGGACCCGCCCTTGGCTTTGACTTCGCGGTTCCGCGACGCTGCCTGCACCCCCATATCGAACAGTTTTTTGGCCAGGCCGCCTTTGTCCTTCATTTTGGCGTGCAGGCCTTCGTAAATCTTGTTGAAGATCCGCGGCACGCCGACCAAGATGGTCGGCTGGACCAGCGCCAGATCGCTCACAATGGTCGTGGTGTTTTCGGCAAAGCCCGTGCAGGCGCCCACGTAAACCAGCATGTGCAATTCGGCCGTCTGGCCGAAGCTGTGAGCCCAAGGCAGAAACGAAAGCGTGCGGTCGGTCGGACCGAAATCCTTGAACGTGATCTCCGCGGCGATGGCGTTGCCGGAAAGATTCCGATGCGAAAGCAGCACGCCTTTCGGATTGCCCGTGGTGCCGGAGGTGTAAATGAGCCCGGCGATCTCCTCCGGTTTCGGCTGGATGGAGGCGACTGGTTTCGCGAGACCCTGTTCCTCCAGTTGCGCCACGGTCCGAACACCCTCGATGGATCCATCAATCAAGATGATGTGCTTGAGCGCGGGAATCTCGGCCGGAAAGTCCTTGACCTTTTCGTAGATATCGGGCCGGGAAACCAGCAATACCTTCGCCCCGCAGTCGGTGATGATGTATTTCCAAATCCGAATCAGTTCCGCCTCGTACATGGGAATGAACCGCGCGCCACGCCCGTAGGTCGCGTAAGCGGCAACAGCCCATTCCGTGCGGTTGTTGGCGATGATGGACACGGCGTCGCCGCGATTGACGCCCAGGGCGGCCAGACCGGCGCGGAAATTGTCGACCCGGTAGGCAACCTGACGATACGTCACCCAGTCATACCCGGTCTTTGCCGAGTTCTTCGTTCCGAACAATGGGTTGTCCGGAAATTTCTTGACGCTTTCCTCGAACAAGGAAACCAAATTGTAAGGGCCGGGAACTGAAGGCAAGTGATCGTGCATGGATGTGCTCCTTTACGATTGATCTATTACTATCTGTTTCTGTATATATTCTCAAGGTCTGCTTGCACAAAAAAGAAACCATGGTGAATTACTCATCGTCAAAAGGGTGTTTCCCCCTGGGGATTCGCATTTGTAGACTCTGGTGCACACCTGGTGCACAGACTCATGACCCTGTTGCGTCATTTGGCGCTTGTTTCTCGCTCTCGCCGAACGCCGCCAGCTCGATCTCGACATCATGCTGGCCGCGCCGATGGACCGTGCCGGGTACGCGGCCGTAGGACCATTCAGCAAAACCTTCGTCGTCACCGTTATCCGTCCGGAACATGTGGTCCAAAGGGTAGCGTGTCTGGCTCGACGTTGCTTCGTGGCTATCGCGTTGTAGTCCCCGGGCTGGATGTAGCTGTCGTCGCCATCTGGTTCGGCGTCGTCATCGCTTGCGGGAGCGCATGGTTCAGAAAGTATCCGATTGCGCGTTACCCGCGCAGGGTCCGAAGAGCACCTCGACGGTATGGTCGCGCTGGTCGTTGACGAGCTTCAGGGTCTCGCCCTGCAACGATTGACCATCGAGCGTTAGCCGGATCGGGCCTTGTTGTGTCGGAGCTTGCGTGAACACGAGGTGGTAGAAAGTCTGGTAGTAGCGGTAGTGCAGCTTGAACCGGGTCCACGAGGCCGGAACCCGCGGCCGAAAGCGCAGCGTGTCCACTTGTCGTTCGATCCCGAAGATGACTTCGTGCAGGAGCCGGTAGAACCATGCCGCCGAGCCGGTGTACCAGGTCCAGCCGGCCCGGCCGGGGAACTGCGAGGCGGGGCCTTCCAAATTGCCGGGCTGGCCTAATTCAACACAGACTCAAGGCTTGCCCTGAATTGATTTTCGTCTTCGTTGTTATAGAAAGGCACGCCAATCAAACGATATTTCTTGTCTTCAAACATCAGCGGTTTACCGCCAAACTCGGCAGTGATTTCTTTCAGGAAGGTCTCTTTCCAGCGGTCATGCTCCTGGAGGTGTCTGCCTTTTGGTTCAATGAAAAGTTGGTAAACGAGCAACTTGCCGCCTTTCTCGCGCAGGAACAAAACAAAATCGGGTTGAAAGGCTTGCCCATCGGAAAAATTGTAGATGGCGAAATGTCCCTCGTTACGCAGCAAGTAGATTTGCTCATATTGCGTTTGTAATTTCTGCATCTGCCTGTCTAACATGCGTACGAAAGCTTTTTCTTCGCTTGTGCCGTAAATGCTATTGAAAGCGAACCAGTCTTTAGCAGAGACGAAATGCTCAAACTGTGCGTCGTCTGCGCCGCGAGGGTTGTTGGGATCGAATTTCAATACTTTATCCTTGAAGACATCATGCACCCAATCGCGCCTGAAATCGCGCCTGCCTTCGTAATCCGTGATCTGCTGGCGAATTTCGGTTTCGATTTGACGCAGCAAGCCGGACATGGCGGCGAGTTTTTCAAGCCGGTTATCGTCCAATCCGTACACGTTGCCCTGAAAGGTGATTCCCCGCCCTCTGAGAAAATCTTCCGAAGCGATAAAGTCACGCATCGAGGCCAAATGGGGAAAATAGCGTTTGAGCGAGGCAAAGGTGAAAAACGGGTTGCGCGCCAGGGCGGATTCCACAACGTTACGCTCGATATCTCGCACCTTCACGTCCTGACGGTTTTCGTCTTTCACAACTGCGCCCTTTTTTCCGTTTTCCAGAGCAACGGTTATACCGCCGTGGCCTGTGGCGATGACGTGGGTGTAGTTGCGCTTCTTCACACCCAAATCGGCAAAGGAATTCACGCGCTGGTAGTCTTTGGGTTGGCGGTCATTGAGCCAGACAACCCCATACTTGTAAAACTGCGTTTTCTTGAAAGACTCTTTGAGTTTGAGCTGGCGGGTCACTTCGCTCTCGTCCAGCATGCCCTGTTCAATCAGCGCCTGACGAATTTCTGTGATGTAGCGCGAGTCATTGATGCTGTGGTAATGCAGTTCTTCCAGTACGCGCAGCTCGTGTTCGAGATCGCCATCGAATTTACGGCGGAAACGGTCATTGCTTTTGGGCAGCACGAAGGGGAAATAACGCGCCCCGCGCCCAATGAGCTGCGCTTCGGACAGGGTGGTTGTACCGATTTTTGCCCTGCCGGTGTCACGCGCTTCGTAACAGCGCACAATATCAAACAGGTTCAGCACGTCCCAGCCTTCGTTGAGTTTTTGGACGGCAAAAATGGCCCGCACTCGATTGTTTTTGTCTTCGAGCGAGTTCAAGAGAATCTGGTACTGCTCTTTTTCGGTTTCTTCGTTGACCGACAGGCAATAATCTTTATGGAAGTCACGCTTCAAACGTTCCACTAATTGCCCGTCGTTGATATTGCTTTCGTCAAAGAAGCGAAAAGCGCGTCGAACAATCGGAATATCCGACTTGCGGATGCTGGCGATTTGTTTTGCCGTGAGACTGTCAATAAGTTTGTAAAATTCGGTTTTGTTTTCCTGCGATTGGGCAATGGTGCGCTGGGCCTTGAACAAAATCACCGG
>PMZC01000041.1:7663-12273 GCA_003170555.1 Deltaproteobacteria bacterium | reverse complement strand
GAAGCCGGGGCCGAGATTGGCCGCCGTCGCCGGGACTGTCACGTGGACGGAGTTCGTCACTATTGATGCTCGCATAAGTAATGGTTCACCGCAGAGGCCGCAGAGAACGCAGAGAGAATTCAAAACAAAAAAACTGAAAAAATAATTTCTGTTTTTCTCTGCGTTCTCCGCGATCTCTGCGGTGAGTTGGGCTACGCCGACTCGCCGCCCTCGGCCGCCTTGTCGTCGAGTTCCTTCTTGCGCTTGGCCATCACTTCGCGCGCCAGTTGCAGGTACGCCTTGGCCACTTCGGCTTCCGGGTCCTGCGTGATGATCGGCTTGCCGACGGCGAAGGCGCTGGAGAATTCCTCCATGCGCGGAATGACGTTGCGGAACACGACTTCCTCGGGGAACGAAGCCCACACCTGCTGGCAGACTTCGCGCGCGATGCGGAAGTTCTCGTCGTACATGGTCAGCAGCAGGCCCTCGATGACCAACTCCGGATTGATCTGCCGGCGGACCTTGCGGATGATTTTCAGAATCTGCGTCAGCGTCTTGAGCGACAGCGGCTCGCATTGCATCGGCACCAGCACGCTGTCGGTCGCCGACAAAGCGTAAATCGTCAAGTCGCCCATGCCCGGCGGGCAGTCGATGAGGATGTAGTCGGTGCTCTTGCGCAGGGCGTCGACGTATTTCTTCAGCAGCGGCGCGCTGCCCTTTTGGCGCACGAACTTTTCGAACTCGTCGGTCAGCGTGCCCTTGCCGTAGGGGATGGTCTTCAAATACGGCAGCATCGTGTTGTGGATGACCTCGCCGAGCTTGGCGCGGCCGAGGAACACGTCGTACAGCCCGCTTTCCATCTGCTGGCGCGTGAGGCCCAGCCCGAAGCCGACGGCGTTCTGCTCATCGAGGTCGAGCACCAACGTACGCTGCCGCATGGTCGCCAGGCTGGCGGCCAGGTTGACGGTTGTCGTCGTCTTGCCCACGCCGCCCTTCTGGCTGGCGATGGCGATCACCTTCCCCATACAACACTCCTGTTTATCGCCGGCCGGTCGCGCCGGTTAGAACTACCGCCTTTCGCTCCGTTGCTGACCGCGGAACACAAGGCGGTTTTAATATCGGACTACCGTTCGACGGAAAAGCATACCAACAACCGCACGCGGGGACAAGAGAGTAGTGTGCGCCGGCGTACTTATCCCTCGGCCATCAGGGTGTCCATTCATCCATGCCGATGTCCCAGCCCGCGCCGTAGGGCCGCGGATCGCCTTCGAAGTCGTAGTCCGCGAGAGATTCGAACCCCGCATCGAGGTACGTCGGCACGGGATCGACGCCGGCGTCAATGCACGGACTGCCGCTCTGCAGATGATAATCCCCGCCGCTTGGATCGACGAAGAGGGGATCGTTGCTGATATTGTCTGAGGCTGCGGCGCAGCCGGGCCACGTGCAGGCGTTCACCACGGAGAGCGAGGTAGTGCAAGTTCCATCGTAAAGAAGGCAATCCTCGGTTTTCCCCCAAATATCGTTGTTCGCGAGCGTCGCCATGTCGCCATAGTTGGAAAAGCCGAAACTTCCTCCGGTTCCCGACCCACCGTCCACGATGTTGTTCGCCAAGACGACCGTACCACCTTCGTAGTCCACGCCCCAGCTATAGACGTTCCCTGACCCACCATTGATCGTGTTGTTCACCAACCTTGCCGTGCCGTCGTCATATACTCCGATGCTGCTGTGGCTGCCTGATCCACCATCGATAATGTTATTCACCAGCGTCGCCGTTCCGCTGTTGTTTGCCATACCGAGGCTGTATGTTCCCGGCCCGCCGTCGATGATGTTGTTCAGTAACGTCGCTGTGCCGCTGTTAAAAACGCCATAGCACCAAATCCCCGACCCTCCGTTCAGGGTATTGTTCACCAGCGTTGTCGCTCCCGCGCTGTTATTAACGCCGTAGCTGTAGGTTCCCCACCCTCCGATAATGGTGTTGTTGACTGCCGTCATTGTTCCGCCGTTGTTGTTCACGCCGTTAGCGTGACCGCCGCCGCCGATGATGTTGTTGGCTAGCATTGCCGTCCCGCTATTGTATAGGCCGTAACCACCTGAAGTATCGCTTGAATTAATAGTGAATCCCTGGATTGCAACTTCACTGCCTGCGGGAATCGTGACGGCGTTTGCGCCAGGGGGAATGATCTTCGTGACGTTAACCGAGATGTTCCTCGTCCAGCCGGCGGATTCGTAGCCGCCAAAAATTGATACTCCTGTCGTGACACTTGTCGTGTATGTGCCGGCCGCGACGAAAACAGATTTGCCGTTCGATGCCGCCAGCGCGACCGCGGCCGTTATGGTTAGCTTGGGTTGCGCCATCGTGCCGGGGTTCGCGTTGGTGCCGGTCTTTGCAACAAAAACGCCGCTATCGTCACTATGCACAAGGTCTGATCCGTCGCAATTCTGATCGATGCCATCGTCCGCAAGCTCGATCGCGCTCGGGTGGACCAAAGGGTCGCCGTCGTTGCAATCGGTATTGTCGGTGACCCAGCCCAGAGGGCACTTGTTGCCGCTAACGATCTGGCTGACGACGGGATTTCCATAGCCATCAAAGTCTGCATCCTGGTAGCAGGTGGTGTTCGTCGTGTCGTCGTCAACGGCATCATCGTCGACGGTGTCATCGTCGGACGAGTCATCGTCAATCGAGTCATCGTCAATCGCGTCATCGTCGATGTCGTCGTCCACATCGTCGTCCACGTCATCATCCGCATCGTCGTCGGCGTCATCGTCGGCGTCGTCATCAACATCGTCGTCCGCATCGTCGTCAACGTCGTCGTCGGTATCGTCGTCCGGGGTGGTGTCATCGTCGACCACCGTGTCATCGTCCGGCGTTGTGTCGTCGTCGGGCGTGGTGTCATCGTCGGGCGTGGTGTCATCGTCGGGCGTCGTGTCATCGTCCGGCGTCGTGTCATCGTCGGTATCATCGTCGACGTCATCGTCTCCTGGAGGAGGCGTCGTATCGTCGTCGGTTCCCCCATTGCCGCCGCCGGAGTTGCCGCCTCCGCCGCAGGCGATGGTCCCCGCTAGTAACAAAAACGTCAGCAAACCGACCAGAACTGACGAGGCGCGAGCGTTTTTCATGGCGGCCCCCTGAGTGAAGAACGAGCGGGCATGAGTTATTGTTACCGCGTTTTCGCTGCAAATGTCAAGAGTTATTTTTCCTTTGGAAGTGCGTAAGACGAAAGGCGAGAGGCCTTCGCCCCTCGCCTGATTTTTCGATCGCGCGCGGTTAGCGGCTGCCGGCGGGGAACTGGTAGTAGTACAGATCGTACTGGTTGCTGCTCGGGTTCCGCACGTAGTTGGTGGCCTGAATGACGCCGCCGTTCCAGTAGATGTTCGGACCGAAGCCCCACACCTGGTCGGGCGATCCGAGGAAGATGATTTGCTCCAGCCAACCGGCCGGCCCGTGGTAGGCGTACAGCGATGAGTCGTCGAACATGTACATGAGGTGCGGCGCGTTGCCGCTGTCGAGCGCGAGGGCCACGTCGCCGTCGCCGGCGGTGACATCTTCGCCGATCCAACTGCCGCCGTTCCGGGTGAAGTACTCGACGCCGGTGAGCCCCATCGTCGGCCAGTTGAAGCGCGCGACGATGTGCGGGACGCCGTTGCCGTCCACCACGATGTTCGGGTAGATGTGGTCCTGATCGCCCGAGCTGATCACGTCGCCGACGACCCACGACCCGCTTTTGTTGGTCGCGTAACGCAGGAACAGATGCCCGTTCCCCGAAAACTCGTGCCAGGTCAAATGCGCGGCGACCGCTTTGCCGGCGGCTTCAAAAATCCCGAGCGTGAGATAGTCCGAGTCTTTGCCGGCCTGGATGTCGGTCACCATCTCGAACGACCACGAACTGCCGTTGTAAACGCCGAACTGGATCATGTAGTTGGGCGGGATCGGCGAGCGCGCGGAAAGCGCCAGATAGACGTTGCCGCTCGAATCGATCGCCAGGGCTTCGCCGCCGTTCTGGTAGGCGAAGGCGCCGGTGTCTTTGGTGACCCACGAGCCCGATTTGTTGGTGGCGTAGTAGATTTTCCACCAATTGAAGTCGGTGTACACGACGTGCAGCACGATGCCCTTCTTGGTTTCCTCGATGGCCAGCGCCGGCGCGAGCATTTGATGCGGGCTGGAGAGAATCGTCGTCGTTTCCCAACTGCCGTTCATGTTCGTCGCGTAGTTGATGTGCCGGCTGTCCTTCAGGTAGAGGACGTGGGCGAATCCGCCGGAATCGGTCACGAAGTACGGGTGCCCGCCGTTGCCGTAAGGATACGTCGCCGACTGGATCAATTCCGGCGCGGGCGGAGACGCCGGCGCGCAGGAGATCGAATAGTCGAACGCCCCGGCCTCGCCGTTGAAGCCGTCGACGAACAGGTAGTACGTTCCGGCCGGCAGATAATCGAACGCCAAGTCTCCCTGCGTCCCCAGCAAACACGACGCGGAGTTCTCACAGTCGGTCAACAAAAAGGCGTTCGCGTGGAAACCCGCCGAATTGAGTTGCACGTTCAGCGACGAGTCTTCATCCAACACCAGCCGATAGACGATCTCGGGCCCGGTTTCGTTCCAGAGCTGACAGCCATAACCGCTGAAGCGGTTCTCGAAG
>PMZC01000041.1:0-7621 GCA_003170555.1 Deltaproteobacteria bacterium | reverse complement strand
CACGGTGTCGTCATCGACCGAGTCGTCATCGACCACGGTGTCGTCGTCGACTACGGTGTCGTCATCGCCGTGGTGAGACCCGCCGCCGCTGCCGCCGCCGCCACCGCAGGCGAAGAAGGGCGCCGAACAAAGGAAGATGGCGAGAACGCTAAGGAGAATGAATGGTATTCGACTGGTTTTCACGGCAGTCCTCCCCTGGGTTTTGGAGCCGCATGATTTGCTCCAGGTCTGTCAGTCGCCGCACAGTGCGGCGCACCAGTACGGGTACCTCCTTAGTCTATCGGAAGTAGAACCCGCGGACGATACGGCAAAATACGGGCGGTAAAAGAAAAAGGCCTGGTCGGCGGCCGATTGGATCGTCCAGGATGCACCGGTGGCGTTAGTCCGCGTTCACCTGGTTGAACGAGAGCAGGTCCATCACCAACAGGGCATAAGCGAATTGCAGGAAAGTAAGCTGCGGCAGGCCGCACTTGCGGCTCGCGTCGCCGAGGTTGCCGTAGTTGCGGATGGCGTCCATCGACGTGCGCAGTCCATCGACATCGGACTTGCCCGCCAGCCGCTCCGGGTCGACCAGTTTCAGCGCCAGCGGGGTCTGCATCCGATTGTTCTTGTCGAAGACCATCATCAGCCGGTCGAGATCATAATAAGTGCGAATGCCGGCGACGATGATCTGCTCGAACGGCAGCTTGAAGCCCGGCAGCGGCGCAATCTGCTCCGCGTCGTTTTCAAAGGTATAGGTGCCGGTTCGCCAGTTCCAGGAGAACAGGTGCACCAGCTTCTTCACGCGCTGCAAGACCAACGTCTGCTCCAGCTCTTTTTCCGAGACCAGACCCGTCTGTAACAACACCTGGCCGAACAGGCCGCCTTCGCGCTCCCATTTCTGGCGGACGCCGGTCAACTCGCTGGGCGTGAGGGCTTTTTTCTTGGCCAGCATGACGCCCAGCGACAACTCCGGAATGTAACCGCTGAGCACGTTGACAACGTGGCCGTCCTGCAGGTGTACGTCGATCCGCGTCGGCGGATGCAGCAGGCTCAGCACGCCGGTCATCCGCTGGTGGCCGAGGTGTTGGAACAGCCGCGCCACGGGCGTGCGCTCCAGGTTGCCCAACCGCACGGTGGTGGCCGATTTTGGCCCCGCGCCGGTTTTCGGACCAGCATCGGTTTTTGGACCGGCGTCGGTTTTCGGGCCGGCGCCGGTTTTCGGACCGGCGTGGTCGCGCGGTTCTTCACGCCGCGGCGGACTCGGCGTCGGTCTGACCGTTCGCGGGCTTGGCGGCGGGGTCATCCCCGGCTCCGCCCTGGTCGGCGCCTGTTCTTTGGCCACCGCCTGCCCGAGCCACTCGTTCACCCGATTGTAAAGGTCCATCTGCTCGACGGGCCGCGCCACCCAACCCTGCACGGGACACGCGGTCGGTCGTTTCTGATAATGTTGAATCTGCTTCGGCGAAGCCATGACCAAAAGCGGCGCTTCGCTGCCGACGACGATGCGCAAGTCCTCGGCCAGGACGAAGGCGTCGCCGTCCGGTAAAGCGAACGAGCTGACCAATAATCCAGGATTGAAGGATTTTACCACACTCAGGGCGTCGCGCCGGCCGGAGGCTATTTGCACCAATTGACCGAACGACTCCAGAAATTTTTTTATCTTGGCGGCTAACTCAGGATTGGGTTCGACTAGCAGAATCGTACGGTTCAACTCAGCGAGCCTCCTTGTCAGGGCGCCTTCTTTTGCCGTTCCGACGCCCGGTTACCTAATTTCGCCTCCCTGCGAGTACTTTAATTATCCCGACTGATTTCGGGAGTATGGACGCTCGACGCAATTTGGTCAACGGAAAATCGATTATGCGGATTAGATACCAAGTCGTCCCGGAAGTCAAGTTCTTCAACCAACATAAAAGTATTATTTGGTTGGCGAATCGGTTCGCAAAAGTCCAAAAAGGCGCAATCTTGAGTGGTAAAAAGGGGCTTGCCTAACTGGAAATTTTCGGTATTCTATGCATACTCGGAAAATAAGGGAAAGCGCCGATGTTCCGTCTTGAGATGGTCGACGACTTAGGTAGGACGCTCAATTTCCCCCTGAAAAAACGCGGTATCGTCACCGTCGGGCGTAAGCGCGACAATGATATCTTTCTCAACGACAAGAGCGTCAGTCGCAATCATTGCCTGCTCTACGTGACGCCGGACGGCGTCGAGGTGGAAGATTTACAAAGCGCGAACGGCGTGCGAGTGAGCGGCGCCCGCATCGTCATTCGCACCAAGCTCCAACCGAATGACGAAATCATCATTGGCGAAAACCGTTTCTTTTTACGTTGGGCGGTGGGCGATCAGTTGACGGAAAAAACCTCTCCGGCCAGCGGAACGGTCAAGGTAAAAAACTAGTCCCCGGCGGTGCGGCCCCGTCCGCGCAAGAGAGAAGGACATGGCCAGCGGGAGCAATCAAAAAGAAAAAAACGAAAAGACCGTTCGCTTGGACGAAAAGGAGTTGATGTACTCGCTCTATACCAAGCAAAGCGGCTTGTCGCCCCAGTCCTTTCTCGAGTGCGTCGAAGGCGCGGAAACCGGTCGCCGGTTTCTGATCGGCGAACAGCGGCTGCTCTTGGGCCGCAGTCGCAATTGCAATATTTGCTTGAAAGATCCCCAGGTGTCGGCGCGCCACGCTTCGATCATCCGCGACCAGAACTGCTACGTGATCGAAGACATGGGTTCGGCGAACGGCGTGTTCGTCAACGGCAAGAAAATAAAGCGCGCCGTCTTGGCGCATAACGATGAGATCGCCATCGGCGGATGCCGGTTTCAGGTCAAACTGGCCAACTGATCTTTGAACACACGACAAACCATGCAGGCGACCGCCCGGGCCAAGATCAACCTCCGGCTGGAGGTCGTCGGCCGTCGCGCGGACGGCTATCATTTGCTGCAGTCGATCATGGCCCCGATTTCGCTGGCCGATGAGTTGCTTCTCGAACCGGCGAAAAAAGGCGTGCATCTGACCTGCGACGATCCCACGCTGCCGACCGGCGCGAAAAACCTGGTCGTGCGCGCGGCGATCGCGCTGTTGGCCGAAACCGGCGACCCGCGCGGGGTGCGCATTCATCTGATCAAACGCATTCCGCAGGCGGCCGGGCTCGGCGGCGGATCGTCCGACGCCGCGGCGACTTTGTTGGCCGTGCGGGAGCTGCTCGGGCTGCCGGTGACGGACGAACGCCTGCATCAACTGGCCGTGGGGCTGGGGGCGGATGTGCCCTTTTTCCTGATGGGCCGGGCGTGCGTCGCGCGGGGCGTCGGAGAGGTGTTACAGCCCTTCCGCGTACCCGCCGGACTGCCGCTGGCGCTGGTCAAACCGCGCGAGGGATTATCCACGCCGGAAGTCTATCGCGCGCTGGGCTGGCCCTTGACACGTCAGGTAAAGCCCTCTACCCTGCCCCGCTCTCTGAGGGACGGGCCGATGGTGTGCGCCTGGTTGCGCAACGACCTGGAAGCACCGGCCGTGGCCCTTCTTCCTCACGTGGCGGAGTGCAAGGAGTTGCTGCGCGGCGCCGGCGCCTTGGGCGTGCAGATGTCGGGCAGCGGCCCTACGGTCTTTGGCATTTTTGACGATCCGGCCGCCGCCGCGCGAGCCTGCGCCCGGGCGAAACGAAAACGCCTGTGGGCGCACGCCGGCGCGCTGATCTGATGGACGGAGCGGAGATCGGGGTAGGTCGATTGCGTGGTTCTTGACGCCGAGACAACAACGCGGGCCCTCGGGCTCGGCTGAAAATGAACAACGATGACCGAACATCCGGTGGGGTGAGCGGGAGGGCTTCCCGATGGAAGTGACCAATGTCCGTATCTACCCGGTTGATGAAGAGAAGCTGAAGGCGTTTGTCACCATCGTATTAGACAACTGCTTCATCGTCCGCGATTTGAAAGTGATCCAAGGCGCCAAAGGCCTGTTCGTGGCCATGCCCAGCAAGAAAAGGCGCGACGGCTCCTTTGGCGAAGTGGCGCATCCGCTCAACGCCGAAACCCGGGCCAAGATCGAAGGGGCCATCCTCAACGAATATGGCCGGATCACCGTCGGCAATGGGGAACCCACGACCGTCGACGCCGAGGGGGCGCCGCCGTCGTAACCGCGCCGCGTTCCACGCCCGCGGCCTGACGTTCGCCGCTGATCTGATTCCCGTTTCGCCATCGCCGCGTGAGGAGCGACCGGCCGGCGAGGCCGCGCGGGCGCCCGTCGTTTTTTCGCCGCGCCGCCGTCGTCCGTTGGTCGCTTGGCTATTGATGGGGCGTGGGCAAGTGGTAAGCCACGGGTCTTTGGAACCCGCTACCGTAGGTTCGAATCCTACCGCCCCAGTAACTTGATTCGTCAATCAGCACGTTGAGGATAGTCCCATGAGCAAACCGGAATTCGCGAGCAAGGATCGCAAGGCGATCAGACTGTTCACGGGCAACGCGCATCCGAAACTCGCGGCCGATATCGTCGCGCGCCTCGGCCTCGACTTGGGTGACGCGAAAGTCTCGAAATTCCGCGACGGCGAAATTCAGGTTGAGATCGGCGAAAGCGTCCGCGGCAAAGACGTCTACCTGATCCAGTCGATGTGCGGGGACGTGAACATGTCCCTGATGGAACCAAGCACGTCGAACTGGACCACCAAGTCTAAGTCGATGTACGGGGACGTGAACACGGCCCTGATGGAGTTGCTGGTGATGATTGACGCGGCCAAGCGCGCCAGCGCCAATTCGATCACCGCGGTCATCCCCTACTTCGCTTATGCGCGACAGGATCGCAAGGTCGCCTCGCGCGCGCCGATCACCGCGAAGTTGGTGGCCGATTTGATCAGCACGGCCGGCGCCCAACGGGTGATTACCGTCGATTTACACGCCGGGCAGATCCAGGGCTTCTTCAACACGCCGGTGGACAACCTGTACGCGGCGCAGGAGTTGGTGAACACCTTTATCAATTGCGTGAAGTGCTCGCATGATGACATCGTCGTGGTCAGCCCCGACGCCGGCGGCGCGCAGCGCGCACTGTACTTTTCGCGCTTGTTGCGCGGGGTCGACACGGATTTGGCGGTCATCGTGAAAGAGCGCACAAAGCCTGGCGAGGTGGAGCGCATGATTTTGGTCGGCGAGGTGCGCGGCAAGACGGCGGTGCTGGTGGATGACATCGTCGATTCGGCCGGGACGCTCGCCAAGGCGGCCGAGAAACTGTGCAAAGAACACGCGGCGGCGATTTACGCGTGTTGTACTCACCCCGTGTTGAGCGGTCCGGCGGTGAAGAATATCCAAGATTCGCCGATAAAAAAGCTCTTTGTCACCGACACCATTCCGCTGCGGCCCGACGCCGTTGCTTGTGAGAAAATCGAGGTGACCACCGTCAGCCACCTGTTGGCGAACGGGATCAAACAAATTCAAACTCGGGGTAGCATCAGTGAGTTGTTCCCGACGTGGTCGAACAAAAAATAAGGCTGGGTCGCCGACCCGCCTGATCGATTAACCGTACCCCCGGATACCTGCGGTCGCGTTGGCGCCGCGGAAACCGGAGCAGGAGGAAATGAGATGAGCAACGTAGTCTGGAAAGTGGAGCCCCGCAAAGCCGCCGGCAAAGGCGGCGCCCGCAAGACGCGCGCGACCGGGATGGTCCCGGCCGTGGCGTACGGGCGCGACCTCGAAGCGGTGGCGCTGTCCGTGCCGGTGAAGACGGTCGAAGAACTGATTCACGGCGGCAATTGGACGCAGTCCCTGCTCACGCTGGAATGCGAAGCCTTGCCGCAATTCGCCGGCCAGACCTTCATGATCGGCGAGTTGCAGCGGCATCATTACAAGGGCACGCCGCTCGCGGTCGATCTGAAGGCCATTCGCCTCGACCGGAAGATTCGCGTGCAGGTCCCGTTCGAGATTCTCAACGTCGCGAAGGTCAAGGGGCTGGGCGGCGTCCTCGAAGTGCTGCACCGCTCGATCGAGGTCAAGTGCCTGCCCACGGCGATTCCGGCGAAGATCACCATCGACGTCGGCGGCTTGGGCCTGGGCCATACGCTGCACCTGGGCGATATCGTCCTGCCGGAGAACGCCGAAACCGATCTGCCGAAGGACTATCCGCTGTGCACCGTGACCGTGCCGCGCACCGTCGAAGAAGAGAAGGCGGCGGAAGAAGCGGCGGCCGAAGCGGCGGCGCCGGTCGAAGGCGCCGAGGCGGCCGAAGGCGCCGAGCCGGCCGAAGGCGCCGAGCCGGCGGAAGGCAAGGCGGAAGGCAAGGGCAAGAAAGAGCCCGCCAAGAAAGAGGCCGAGCCGAAGAAAGCCGAGCCGAAGAAAGAAGAAGGGAAGAAAGAGAAAGGGAAATGAAGCTCGTCTGCGGGCTGGGCAACCCCGGTCCGAAGTACGATCTGGCCCGCCACAATGCGGGCTTCATGATTTGCGATCGCTTCGCCGAGCGCCTGGGGGCGCGGTTCGCCTCCCGGCGCTTTTCTTCCTTGATGGCCGAGGGACGCGTCGGCGACGAGCGCATCCTGCTGCTCAAGCCACAAACCTTTATGAATCNNATCCACGACGACGCCGACCTGCCGCTGGGCGTCATGCGGCTGAAGCGCGGCGGCGGCACGGCCGGGCACAAGGGCCTCGAATCGCTGTGCGAGCGGCTGGGCGCCCCCGATTTCCACCGCCTGCGCTACGGCATCGGCCGGCCCGACAACCCGCATCTGGACCTCGCCGACTTCGTCCTCCAACCGCTGTCCACCGCCGAACGCGCCGAACTCGAACGCGGCTTCGCCCTCGCCGTCGACGCCATCGGCGCCTGGATCACCGCCGGCATCGACGCCGCGATGAACGACTTCAACAACCGCACTGAGTGAGCTTTTGACCCCCCTCCATCTCCCCCCGNNCGGATGCGATTACTCCCCCTCCGCGTCGGAGGGGGCTGGGGGGAGGTCTCCCTTGTCGAATTTCTCTGTGTCTCTGTGGTGAATTACTTCTTCACGCGCACGAACATCACCGCGGCGGACATGGCCATCAGCGCGCCGAAGACGAAGGCGGCGGGGGCGTTGAACCATTTCCAGATCAAGCCGAAGAGCAGCGACGCCGGCAGCGCGCCGATGCCGACGCACAGGTGGAACCAGCCGAAGGCGCGTCCGCGTTCGCCCTCGGCCACCAGGTCGGCCACGAAGGCGCGTTCGGGACCTTCGGTCAGGCCGTAGTAAAGCCCGTAGACGATGAACAGCGCCCACACGTGCCAGGTTTTCGTCGCCAGCGCGAAGCCGAGGTAGACCAATCCATACAGGCCCCAGCCCAGCAGAATCGCGGCGCGGCGGCCGATTTTGTCGGACAACACTCCGCCCGGCGTGTTCGACAGCGCCTTGACCAGGTTCAGCACCGTCCAGATGATCGGGATCAGCGCCAGCGTCACGCCCAGGTTTTGCGCGCGCAGCACGAGGAAAACGTCCGACGAGTTGCCCAGCGTAAACAGAATCACCGCGAACAGATATTGGCGGAACGATCCGGTCGGCACGCCGCCCGCCAGCGGCGAAGGTTTGCTCGTCGCGATCGGCGCGACCGGTTCCGCGGGCGGTCGCTCTTCGCGCACGCGCGTGACCAGCACCCAAACCGCGTATGCGCCGGGGATGATCGACAGCAGAAAAATAGTCTTCAGCCG
>PMZC01000104.1 GCA_003170555.1 Deltaproteobacteria bacterium | reverse complement strand
ATACTACTAAGTGCATCGGATTGGTCATATAACCAGGGTGTAGCGGACCCATGAAGCTGACGTCCCGCAGCGAATATGCCTTACTGGCGCTGATCTACCTGGCGCGCAAGGAACACGAGGGGTACGTCAGCGCGGAGCACATCGCCAAGGAGCAGGACATTCCGCTGCGCTTTCTCGAGCAGATTCTGCTCGCGCTCAAGCGGGCGCGCTACCTGATGAGTTCGAAGGGCCAGCACGGCGGCTTCCGGCTGGCGAAGGAGCCGCGCGAGATTTCGATGGCCGAGATCATCCGCTTCTTCGACGGCGCCCTCGCCCCGACCGAATCGGTCAGCGAGTATTTCTATGAATCCACCCCCATCGAAAAGGAGATCAAACTATCGGCGGTGTTCAAGGACATTCGCGACTACACGGCGCGGCGGCTCGAAGAAACCACGCTGGCCGATGTTTCGTGAATCCTTTTTTTTAATCACTAATCCGATATATCAGATCGGATAAGGAGGGTAAGATATGCAAACGATCACCATCTTGGGCGGACACGGCAAGAACGGCCGCCCGGAGCTCGTCGAACGCGTCGACATGAACATGGGCGACGTGGTCAGCATCGTCGGCCCGACCGGCTCNNCAACGACATCGAGTTGTTCGCCGCCGGCGACACGCCCACCGGCCGGCACGTGCTCATCGACGGCAAGATCCCGCCGGCCGTCTACCGCGACAACCCGTCGTGCAACCCGATCGCGCTGATCACCCAGCACACCAACTTCCTGTCGGACCTCTCGGTGCGCGAGTTCCTGCGCGTGCACGCCGGCATCCGCTGCCCCGACCCCTCGCAGGTCGAGCGCCTGGTGCACGAGTCGGTCGAGTTCGCCAACCAGCTCACCGGCGAGCCGATCATCATGGACAACACGATGACCGAGCTGTCCGGCGGGCAAACGCGCGCCATGCTCATCGCCGACGCCACGATCATCTGCAACACGCCGATCGTGCTGCTCGACGAAGTGGAAAACGCGGGCATCCATCGCACGCGCGCGCTCGAACTGCTGCGCAAGCACCGCAAGATTTTCATTTTTGTGACGCACGATCCGCGCATCGCGCTGTTGTCGGATTACCGCCTGGTGCTCGAAGGCGGCTGCATCACCAAGGTGCTCACCATCACCGACGAAGAAAAACTGTGCGCGGTCACGGTCACGCGCTGGGACGACATGTACACCGCCCTGCGCGAAAAGATCCGCCTCGGCCGCACGCTCAATCTCAGCGACGTGGAGGGCTTGGCATGAAACTGGTCATTTGCGCCGGACCGGCCACCACCGGCAAAACCTCGGTGCTCCGTCACGTGACGAAGAAGCTGCTCGCGGCCGGCGAGTCGGTCGCGTTCCTCAAGATCGACGTGCAATACGCCGACGAAGACGAATTGTTCGCGCGCGAGTTCGGCATCCCGACCCGCAAGTGCTACTCGGGCGAACTGTGCCCCGACCACTGCTCGGTGATGGTGCTCGGCGACGCGTTGCGCTGGGCCGAGCATCAAGCCTGCGGAATATTGCTGGTCGAAACGGCGGGCCTGTGCCTGCGTTGCGCGCCCTACGCCGACGGCGGCCTGGGCATCGCGGTGCTCGAAGCGACCAGCGGCATGAACCTGCCGCTGAAGGTCGGCCCGATTCTCTCGCTCGCCGACATCGCCGTGGTCACCAAGATCGACCTGGTGTCGCAGGCCGAACGCGAGGTGTTCCGCGCGCGCATCCAGGCGGCGGCGCCCGAGGTGCGCGTCCGCGAGGTCAACGCGCTGTACGGCATCGGCGTCGATCCGCTGGTCGAGATGATCCGCAATACGCCGGAGGTTCCCGCGCTCCTGCAACTGCGCGGCAACCCGCCGGTGGGCACGTGCACGATTTGCGTCGGCAAGAAAGAGATCGGCTGGGAGAAGCACTTCGGCGTCGTGCGCCCGCTGGAAAACGACCTCTTCTATCGCGGCGAGTAGACGATGCGCCGCGTGTATCTCGATCACTCCGCCACCACGCCGCTCGACCCGCGGGTGCGCGAGGCGATGCTGCCGGCGCTCGGCGAGGAGTTCGGCAACCCGTCGAGTCTGCACGAGACCGGCCGCCGCGCCCGTCGCGCCGTGGATCGCGCGCGCGAACAAACGGCCGCGCTGCTCGGCTGTGATCCCGGCGAAATCGTGTTCACCGGCAGCGGCACCGAGGCCAACAACCTGGCGCTGCTGGGCGTCTTCGGCGCGGGCGCGCGATATTCGGGCCACGTGATCGCCAGCGCGATCGAGCATCCGTCGGTGCTCGAAGCGTGCCGGCATCTGGAACGTTTCGGCGTCGCCGTCACCTACCTGCGACCGGATCACGAAGGCGTGATTCACCCGGATGCGCTCGCCGCCGCGTTGCGCGCTGACACGCGCCTGGTGTCGATCATGACGGCGAACAACGTCGTCGGGTCGATCCAGCCGGTGATGCAATTAGGTCAAATCGCTCGCGACGGCGGCGCGCTGTTCCATACCGACGCCGTGCAGGCGGTGGGCAAGACGCCGTTTCGCCTGGCGGACCAGCCGATTGATCTGCTTTCGCTCGGCGCGCACAAGTTCCACGGGCCGAAAGGCGCGGGAGCGTTGTTCGTGCGGCAGGGTATCGAGTTGCAGCCGATCGTCTTTGGCGGCGGGCAGGAACGCGGCTTACGCTCGGCGACGGAGAACGTGGCGGGCGTCGTCGGCCTCGGCCGCGCGGCGGAACTCGCGGCCGAAGAAGGGCCGGCGGACTGCGCACGCCTCGCACAATGGCGCGACCGTATCATCGACCACGTGTTGAAAGCGATACCGGGCGCCTACCTGCTCGGTCCGCGCTTCCAGCGCCTTCCCGGCCACGTTTGCCTGGGTTTCGCGGGGCTCGAAGCCGACACGATCCGCCTTCTGTTGGCGCTCGATCAGGAAGGCCTCGACGTCTCAACCGGCAGCGCCTGCAGCGCAAGTCACGCCGACCGGCCGTCGTACATCTTACAGGCGATGGGGCTCGACGCCGTGCGCGCCCGCGGTTCGTTGCGCATCACGCTCGGCCGCTTCAACACGGAAAGCGAAGTGGACTGTCTGCTGGAAACGCTGCCGAGGGTTATCGCCACGCTGCGCCCCGCCGCCGGATTTCCGGCCGCGGATCGCGCATCGTCCAACAAACCGTCAGAAACCGAATACCGATAAGGAGCAAAGACCATGCAAGCCGAGAACATCAACGTGGAACTGCCCGGCCTCGACTGCGGCCTCTGCGGCTTCCGCACGTGCCAGGCGCTGGCCGACCGGCTGCCGGCCAATCCCGAAATGCTCAAGCGCTGCGTCATGCTGTTGAAGCTGGCGGAAAGCGAAAAAACCAGGAACCAGTTCGGCGTGCGCAAAGACATCGCGGCGCCAAAACCCGCGCCGCGCGAAGCCGCCGCCGCGTGCGCGGCCTGCGCCAAGCCTGCGGCGAAGTATCCGTGGGAAGGCGAGCCCACTGACTGGAAAGACAGCCTAGGCCGCGACTTCGATTTCTTTCTCGAACATCTGCCCGAAGACCCCGGCCCGCGCGAAATCATCTTGCCGCACAATCCGATGCTCACGCGCGAGATGGACATGAAGGCCGGCGACGTGATGATCGGCCGCCCGCTCGGCATGTCGTGCGGCTGCCCGGTCACCCATTGCGGCGTCGTACGCGACGTGGACAAACGAACCGGCGTGATGACCTGGTGCGTCACCGGCCCGCTGCGCCCACGCCTCGAGGGCTTCAAGGACATCGGGTATTACGCGGCCGAGGCGTACGAGGGCATCGTCACCAAAAGCAACAAAGAGATTCGCATCGGCGAACGCTACTTTTTCCAGCCGCGCCTGTGCATGTTGCAATGGCGGCATAGCGGTTTGGTGAATTTCATCAACCGCACCAGCGACGGCCTGCGCATCAGATTGGAAGGACTGCTGATCGGGTGAACGACGCAGGCGGGGCCTGCCCTGAGCGAAGCCGAACGGGGCGCCTGCGCTCCACGTCGAGTGCTGGTGACAACACCCCCTCCACCGCGCTACAATTTAATTCTCGACCGTCGGGGCGGCGAGATCAAAAAAAAGCAACCTGGGCAAAAACCTGGCGCTGGGTTTGCGCCGCAACCGGGGTAGATCATGCCGGCGACCAAGTCCGTTTTCTTCGTCTGCTGCTTGTGCCTGCTGGCTTCATTTTTATTTTCCGCGTGCGCCGACGATCACCACCACGGCGAAGCGGCGTCGCAAGATGATGACACTTCGCCTCCGCCGGCTGATGACGATACCACCGTCGTTGATGACGATGCCGATGATGACAGCATCGACGACGACGCCACGGATGATGACGCCATCGACGATGATTCGATTGATGATGATTCGGTCGATGACGACGCCGTCGATGATGACTCGGTTGACGACGATACCGTTGACGACGACACCGTGGTCGACGATGACTCAGCCACGCCGGAGCGGCCATGGTTCTACGACGAGCAGAACCGCGTGGTGATCTATCACGGCGCCGAGATCATCCAGGAAACCCCGCCGTACCTTTCTTGGCACACCGCGGCCGACTACGACCGGCTGGTCGATTGGGGCCTGAACGTCATACGCCTCGGCATCGTCTGGGAGGCGGTCGAACCCGAACAGGGCGTGTACGACGAAAACTTTCTGAGTCAGTTGGACGAGCGCATCGCCTGGTGCCGCGAGCGGGGCATCGGCGTGATTTTGGAATTGCATCAGGACGTGTATTCGAAAAAATACGCCGGCGACGGCGCGCCGGATTGGGCCTGCCTCGACAACGGCATTCCGTTTTACGCCCTGCAGCCGTGGTTTCTCAATTACCTGCAACCGGCGGTCATGGCCGCCTTCGACAACTTCTGGGCAAATACCAGCGGCATCCAAGATGCGTTCATCGCGATGTGGACGCACCTCGCCGAACGCTACGCTGACGAGCCGGCGGTCACCGGTTACGATTTATTCAATGAGCCGTTCTTCGGCACGTATCTCATCGGTTTCGATCGGCGGGTGTTGACGCCGTTCTATCAGAAGTTGATCGCGTCCATGCAGACCGTCGATCCCAATCACCTCTACTTCGCCGAACCGACCACCGTGGCCGGAACCGGCCTCCCCTGCTTTCTGACGCAATTTGATTTGCCGCACGTCGCCTATGCGCCGCATCTGTATCCGTTTCTGCCGAACATTCTGAACGTCTATCTCGGGAATCCGGGCGAGATCGAGCACATTCTGGACGGGATCGACTGGACCGCGGGGAACATGAAAGCGCCGGTGTGGGTCGGCGAGTGGGCGCTGTTCAACGCCGGCACGATCAACGCCGATTTGTACATGCAGGATATGACGCGGCTGCTCGACGAGCACCTGGCGAGTTGGTCGTACTGGATTTACAACAAGGACGGCAACGTCGGGCTGCTCGACGCCGACGGCAACGAACGGGCGTGGGTGCTCGACAAGGTGTCGCGGCCGTATCCGCAACGAACGGCGGGCTTTCCGGTGAACTATTCGTTCGATCTGGACACCAAGCATTTCGAGATGACGTGGAACGAGAATCCGCCGGCGACCGGCCCGACCGAAATCTATGTGCCTAATCGCCATTACCCGAACGGCTTCACCGTGACGTGCAGCGACGCGCCGGGCGCGTGGAGCTACGAATGGGATGACGCGCGGCAGATGCTGTCGGTGACCGCTGATCGCACCATCGCCAGCCACACGCTGACCATCGAGGCGAAGTAGACTCAATATTATTACGTGGCGAGCATACCCAGGGTTGAAACCCTGGGCTATTATCTTGCACCCGCTGCGCGGGTTTTCGCGGCGAAGACGGGGTGGCGCTGGCACGCGATGCGCCGCCAGCCCTGAAAGGGCGCCATTCGCCAGCCCAGGGCGTAAGCCCTGGGGGCTGAAACGTCTTTCAATCAGAGCCCTGAAAGGGCGTCATCAGGTAACTTGTCATGCCGCCCCTTCCGGGCTCCGCGTGTTGTGGTCGGGCCGTTCCCAGGGCTAACGCCCTGGGCTTACGGATCACGCCCCTTCGGGGCTCATGGATTCGGTTGGTCCTGGTTTTTTGGATAATCAGTCGTAGCTGGGACGGCGACGGTGTACGCGTTTCCTGCTACTTCGCTTGCCGGATGAACTTCGAAAGGTAGTCGTAACCGCTGTAGAGCGTGTAGAAGACCGCGATGTAGAGGAAGAAGGCGCCAACCCAGTGGGTATCGACCCAGAAAATCTTGCTGTGCGTGCCGAGGAACCAGGCGAAGTTGTAGTGGTAGTGCAACAGCAGCCCCACGACGGCGACGTTCTGGAAAATGGTCTTGCGTTTGCCCAGGAAGCTGGCGGAGATCACTTCGCCGCCGGTCACCGCGAGGCCGCGCAGGCCGGTGATGATGATCTCGCGCAGAATGATGACCAGCGCGATCCAAGCCGGGCAGCGTTTCATGCCCACCAGCATCACCAGGGCCGTGATGACCAGAACTTTGTCCGCCAACGGGTCGAGGAACTTGCCCACGTCGGTGATCTGACCGTACTTGCGGGCGATGTAGCCGTCCACGATGTCGGATAGCGCCGCGACCAGGTACACCGCCGCGGCGGCGATGCAGTAGGCGCGCGTGTGGCCGCCGGGGTTGAGGTATTTCTCCAGGTAGAGGAACAGGAAGCACAACGGGGCCATGGACAGGCGGAACAACGACACCAGATTGGGCGTCGTCAGAAAGTCTTTGCGGTTCATGGTTCCTGGCGGCGGAAATGCTCTCGCATGGTCAACACGGAGTAGACGAAGCTCCGGGTCTGTAGAATGGGCGGCACTTGTCCGCCTTTGCGAACGGCGCCGGTCCCGGCGTTATAGGCGGCCAAGGCGAGCGTGAGATTGTTGTCGTATTCATTGAGCAACCAGCGGAGCAGACGCGCCCCGCCCTCGGCATTTTCCCATGGATTCATCAGGTTACGGACCCCGATATCGCGCGCCGTCGAAGGCATCAGTTGCATCAAACCCTGCGCGCCCATGTTGCTGGTGACATAGGGTTCGAAGCGCGATTCGGTCCAGGCGACGGCCCACAGCAACTCCGGGTCAAGGCCGTAACGCAGGGCCACGTCGTTGAGAATCTGGATTAGCTCTTCCTGGCTGAAGGGCTGCCGCGCCGCCGCTTTGTCCGCCGCCTGCTGGCGACTTTCCTCAACCAGCACGGCCTCGCGCCCGTCCGGGGGGAGGTTGGTATAGCGCAACAGGGTATCGGGCGAATTGAAGGCAGGCGGCGTCTCCAGGTCAGCGGCAGACGCCGCGAACCAGATCAACGCGGTCAATAGTGGCACAAGGGCCCATCGGCTCAGTTTGGAATCCATCATCCTCGACAATACAATTCAACACAAAAACAGGTTTCAAGGTAACGTTGTCCACAGGGGCTGTCAACCCTTTTGTTATATTATGCAAGTGGCCGAATTAAAAGAGGTTTGCCCAATTCCCCCCTGCCGGCCGGACCCACGCGGGCGCCAAAAATGGCTCAAAAACGACGTTTTACGGAAGACTGCGGCTAGAGCTCCTGCCGCCTCAGCGCCCAAGCCGCCAGCAGGCACGCGGCGATGGCGTAGTGAACCGAAAAGACCAAAAGCAGCAGGTAAGTGGAGGCCGGCAGGCTGTGATCGGCGAAGTCCGAGTAGCTCAAATAGAACCGCGAAGTGGGCGGAAGCAGGAAAAAGAGGATTCGCCCCAGGCCGGTCAGGGTGTCGCCGGCCATGGCCGTAAGTTTGCCGGCCAGCTCGGTGATTTTCTCGAGCAACCATTTGTCCCGAGCAAACAACATCAGGAATCCCGCCATGAACCTGGGCGCCACCTGGGCCAGGAGCAGCGACAGCGCCATCACCGTGAGATGAACGGGCAGCAGATGGATCTGATACGTCGCGGCCGCCCAGTGCAACGGCGCATGATCGGTCAACGCGCCCAGCATCACGGCCGCCGTCATCCCCGCCGCCAGCAGCGTCAGGTACAGAAGCCCGCCCAGCAGCTTGCCCAGCAGCACTTCGACGAGGCTGATCGGCCGGGTCAAGGTGCTGCGCAGCGTCCCATCCTGCCGATCGGCCTGGACCAGCGAAATCCCCAGCCAGATCGCGGCCAACCACGAGACGTACATCGCGACGGTGTTCGCCGGCGTGAGCGACGAATCGACGCCCCGGCCCGCCAGCGACTGCACGCCGAAGATGAACAGGCAGAGCACCGCGGCCGCCAGCACGTACCGGGTATGCCAGAGCCGCAACAGCGTGAAGCGCGCGACGGCGAGGATCTTCATTTCTCTTCCTCCGCCGCGCGCACCACCTGCAGGAAAAAGTCTTCCAGATCGACTCGTTCGGTCTGCGCCGCCACGACGCGGCCGCCGGCGACGGCGATGCGCCCGGCCAGTTCGGCGAGCGCGGCGGTGTCGGTCACGGCCAACTTCCACAGCCCGCCATCGGCGTGTTCGGCGCCGGGGAACATCGCCGGATCGACGCCGTCGGGCAAGGCGAAGCGCACGAACAAGCCCGCTTTGGCGGTCAGCAGGTCGGCCAGGCTGCCCTCGGCGCGGACCTCGCCGCGGACCAGTATCGCCACGCGGTTGCAGAGGCGTTCGATCTCGCCGAGCAGGTGGCTGTTCAGGAACAGCGTGACGCCCCGCTCGGCCAGCGCGGCCAGCAGATCGCGCACCTGCCGCCGGCCGATGGGGTCGAGCCCCCGGGTGGGTTCGTCGAGAAAGATGATTTCGGGTTCCGAGAGGATCGCGGCCGCGATGCCCAGCCGCTGCTTCATGCCTTTGCTGTAACCGCCGACCGGGCGATCGGCCGCCTCGACCAGGCCGACCTGTTCGATCGTCTCCCCGACCCGCCGCGTCAGCGTCCGCGCGTCGAGGCCGCACAAGCGGCCGTGGTAGACGAGCGTTTCGCGACCGGAGGCGCCGGCGAACATCTGCGGCTCTTCGGGCAAATGCGCCGCGCGTCCGAACAGCTCGCGCCGGTTCGGGTGCGCCCGGCCGAAAACGCGCAGCTCGCCGCCGTCGATACGCGACAGGCCGAGCAGACAGCGCATCGCAGTGGTCTTGCCCGCGCCGTTGGCGCCCAACAGGCCGAAAACGTCGCCGCGGCGCACGGTGAACGTCGCCTCGTGCAGCGCCGTGACCCGCGTACGGCGCGCGCGAAACGTCTTGGTCACGCCGCGCAGTTCGACCAGCGGTTCGCTCATGGCAAATCCCGGGTGAGCCGCCGCGTCGGCTCCACCTGATATTCTTCCACCGCCTTGATCAGCTCCCGACTATCCGGCCGAACCGCCTTCTTCGCCGCAAAGCGGACGAAGTTCAGTCCGTCCAGCACATAGACCGCCGGGGGGTAGTCCAGGTGAAACCGCGCCGTCAGCACCCCCTCCCGATCCAGCACGACGCGCGCGGGGTTCAGCCTGTAACGGGTCACCCATTTGCGTTGGCGCGCCTCGTCCTGCCCAAGCAGGATGGCCATGACCAGCACACGCCCGTCCGTCCACCGCTCATTCCACGCCTGGATCGCTTCGCCCTGCTCGGCCGCCGAAGTCAGCAGCGGATCGACGAAGACGTACACGCGCACCCGGCCGCCGTAAATCCCATCGAAGCTGCCGCCTTCGAGGGTCCGCCCGGCCAGGTTCGGCGCCAGCGCGCCGCTCGGCAACAGGGCCGGGTCGCTGACCCAATCCGCCGCCTTGATGCCGAGATACAGCGGGATGCCGGCCCCGATGAAGACGATCAGCGCGATGACGCCGCGCCGCTTCGTCTGAGTCAGCCAACCGGCCAGTTCCCACCTTGCCACGTTCACCTCGTCCCCGCGCCGTGACGCTGCATCTGGGCCTCGCGGGCCGACTGCGCCGCGCCGTGCACGCGCTCGAATTCGATCACCGCCGCGCGCACCTCCGGCGTTTCGGGCCGGGTGTTGTCGAGCTCGATCAATTCGTACGAATACCGATTGCCCGTCGGCTTCAGCCGCTCGCGTTCATGCTCCCACCGGTCGACGCTGTCCCGGTAGCGGCGATACCGTTCGAGCGTCAGTTCGTCGCCGGCGTAAAAGTGTTCGACCCGATCCGCGCCGCCGGCTTTTTGGTCGATGGCGTCCACGTACGCGCGGTAGCGTTCGATCTTGCGCTCGAGAATTTGCTCCTCGGCCAGATCGCCGTAGGGCTTGCCCGGTTGGACGACGGTGATCTCGAGCCGCCCGACGTAATGGCCGAGCTCGTACAGCCCCAGCAACGGCGTCTTCGCCAGTTGCTCAACCTGGCTGGTCACGATCTTGGCCTCGCGGCTCTTAACGACGAAATCGACGCCCGGCGCGGCTTTCAGCAGCGGCTCGAGTTCGTCGCGGTCGAGGTTGGCCAGCAGGATCAGCACGTCGCACCGCCGCCGCAATTCGGGGATCACGCGCTTCGCGGCCGCCAGCGGGTCTTCCACGATCACGTCGGCCGGCCACGAGCGGCCCGGCGGGACGATGTCTTTTTTGTTGGTCATCAAGCCGACCACGCCGACGCGCACGCCGTCGCGCGTTACGATCTTGCTCGCCGGCCACAACGGGCGGCCGGTGCGCGCGTCGGTGACGTTCGCGCCCACCACGGCGTCGGGGCCGATCTTTGTCGCGATCTCGCGCAGCGCATCCACGCCCAGCGCATAGTCTCGCGCGCCGAAGAGCACGGCGTCATAGCCCGCGCGGGCGTAGGCGCCGGCCGCGATCAACGCGCGCGCGTGCTCGGTCGTTTTCTCCGCGTCGGTTTCCGGCCACACGGCGTACAGAAAATCGCCGGCCTCGACCGCCACCAGCGACGGCTGTTTGGCGCGCAACTCGCGCAGATACCCCGCCTGCCGTGACAGGCCGCCGGCCGCGCCGCCCGAACAATCGCAAGGGGCGAGTTCGCCGCGCCGGTCGTTGGTGAAGGCCAGGGTGAAGCCGGACCGCGCCGTTTTCGGCGGCGACGAGCAGCCCCACACGACCAGCGCCACGGCCACGACCGCCAGCCACCGCCTCATCACAATGACCTCGTCGGCGCTTCGGTCGCTTCGAACACCTTAGTCGCCGGGCGATCCGGGATATCCGGAAACAGCACCATGCCGAGCGGACCGGCCGTCATCAGCGCGGTCAATCCTTCGGCCAGTTCCCAATCGGGCAGCAGATGCTCGCCGCCGGTGGTCGTCGCCTGTACGCCGACGACCGCCCGTTCGTTCGAGCCGGCCAGCTTGCGCAACGCCGCCGACAGCCGCTGCATGGCCTCGTAGGTCTGCGGGCCGCTCAGCCCGCGCGTCAGCCGGAACGCGCGCCAGTCGGCCCAGCCGACGAGGTGATCGTACGGTAGTTTGGCGAGCGCCTCGGCGTCGATGCTCGCGTCGCGCAGGCCCTCGATCTGATCGAGCGCCGCCGCGGTCGGCAGCACCACGCCCAGCCGGCACGACGGGTGCACTTCCTTGATCGCGCGGCCCAGGCGGTCGACCAGCTTGGTGATTTGGTCCGCGCGAATTTCACACAGCGTCGCATATTCCTGGCGCGCGCCGCCGCGAAGCACCTGGCCGTTCGCGCTGACGATCAGGTCGGAAAACGCCGCCGCCGGATCGACGTCGCGTCGCAGCCGCCGCTTCGCTTCGGCGAGCACGGCATCGGACACGCCTTCGTTCGGCGCGTACGCCAGATCGCGGTCGAGCCAGATCGCATCGACGCCCTGCACGGCCAGGTCGCGCGCCAGCACCACCAGGCGCTTCAGGTTGTCTTCCTGGAACAGATCGAGGTGCGCCGGATCGGGTTCGATCACGCGCTGCCGCACGTTCCAGCGCTTGTCGAGCGCCGCCGCGTTCGCCCCGGCCACGGCCGCCCGGGTGGGCAGCGCCGCGATCAACTTGAGCCCGGCCTTGTGCGCGGCGACGACGAGGTCGGCCATCAGATCGGTGCACAGCGGCGCGGCCTCGGTGGGAAAGAACGCGCCCAGCGCCGGCGCGTGCAGATCGAGAAAACGATGGTTGCCCGCATTCGGCAGCCGATAGGCCGGCACGACCACCGCGTTGTAGCCCAACCGCTCGGCGTTCTCCATGATGCGGCCGACGCTGTCGCGGTCCGGCGCGGACAACCGGTCGAACCACGCCGCCAGCAAGCGGCCCCATTGCTGGTGGATCGCCGGCAGCGGCAGGCGCTCGCGCGTGTACTGCCGCGTCTGCTCGAGACGGATGCGCGCCTCGGGCGCCGACGAGCCCAGCGGATACGCCCGCAGGTAGTACTCGAAATGCGCGGCAGCGGCGGCCCAGTGCTGCAGGCGGTACGCCGACTCGCCCGCCTTGAACACCGCGTCGGGCGCGTACGGCGCTTCCGGCTTCGAGCGGTAGACCGTGAGGAACTGCGCCTCGGCTTCCTCGAAACGGCCGGCGTAGAAATCGGCCAGCGCTTTTTTGTACAGCGCGAGCATCTCGTCGG
>PMZC01000155.1 GCA_003170555.1 Deltaproteobacteria bacterium | reverse complement strand
GTAAAAGAGCTGGCCAAAAAAACCGCCGTCCAACGTCGGATAGGCGCCGGAGTTTGCCGACAGCGTTTTCCACGAAAGACCATAGACATACCAAGGTCCGGCCAGCGACACGCAAATCAAGATTCCGGCCGCGGCGTTCAGCAACTGGCGCCGGCTCACGACCGGCCCGCCCGCCGTGCGAGCGCGACGGAAACCGGCGATCAGCGTGTGCGCCGCGACATAGGCGAGCGGTCCGGCGGCGTAAATCACGAAGGTCCATTTCATGAGCAGCCCGGCGGCCAAGGCGATCGCGGCCACGAGCAGCGGCAGCGTCTTGGTCAAACGATTCGAGGCGAGCAGCCCCCAAACCAGAATCGCCAACACCGCGCCCATCGGCAGTTCGTCACCCGCAATGCGGGAGTAAAAAGCAAAGACCGGCAAGGCCAGACACAACGCGACCGCGAGCACGCCGCCGAGAGCCCGGCCGGTCAATCGCCTGGCCAGCGCCGTCATGGCCAAAGCGGCCGGCAGAAACAACAGCGCGTTCGCGATCGACGCCGATTCGCGCGAGGGCCCGGTGAATTGTTGAATGACGGCCAGGATCGAGGCGTACAACGGCGCATAGAAATCTTCGCCGCCCCAGGCCTTGAGCATGGCCCAGAATCCGCTTTTTTGCAGAATGCCGGCGTAGCGAAAGCTCCAAATGAGATGAAATTCGCCGAACGGGTAGCGAACGAGGCGAAGCCAAATGAGATTCGCCCATAAGCTTGCTCCGACCAAACAAAGCACCGCCGGAACAGCCCAGATGAAATCACGTCGTCCGTTCGAGGCGTCCATCGGCTAGCTTCCGCCGCGCGTCGCCGACGCACGACAATTCCGGCGCTTTGAGTTCACCATCAAGGCGTGATTCCTTGTCTCAATTCGCGCATTTCGCGGGCCAAATTGCAATGTTGTCTTGGTCACATTATCATGCGACTTATCGCGGCGAACAACAAAATCCTCCGCCGGTTCCTCCTTTCCGTGCTTGACGACCGGCCGGAGAACTCGCATACTCTGGTAACTTTTCCGGCGAAAAGAACGGATAGGTATACTATGCGCTTAGCGCCGGCGAGGTATTAGAGAAATGATGTGCTCGCCCGCGAGTCGCCGCGCGGCGGGCCGGGGAGTCGTTGGTATTGAAGGACATTTTCTCCGATGAAGCCCTGAACAAGATCGATCAGGCCATCGAAACCTCGATCAGCAAGCGCATCTTCGGCGTCGGCGAAATCATTGCTGGCCGCTACAAAGTCGAGCGCGTCGTCGGCCGCGGCAATTTCGGTTACGTGTACCGCGTTCTCGATGCGCAAACCGGCAAGAAACGCGCGCTGAAGACCTTCTACGAGCGACTCACCGCGCGGCCCGGCGTCGCCGATGCGCTGAGGAGCCTGGGCGCCCGGCTGGCGGAATCCAAACATCCCAACCTAGTGCGGGTTTACGAAGTCGGTCTGGACGGCGCGCTGGTGTTTTTCGTCGAAGAATTCGTCAGCGCGTTCACGCTCGATCGCGTGGTGCACGCGGTGGCCGAGCAGCCGCTCAACCAGGGCTTTCCGATCGAGCAAATGGCGGAGATTCTCGGCCAGACCTGCTCCGCGTTGGAAGACCTGCCGGATTTGCCGCACCTCGGCCTCAATCCGCACAACATCTTCGCCAGCCGGACCGGCGTCAAGGTGACCGATTGCGGCATCGCCGGCGTCGTGCGGCCTGCGCTCGACGAGAAAGACGTCGCGGTGTTGTCCGGCCGCACCTTCCTCGCGCCGGAGTTTCTGCGCCGCGGCGAAGGCAGCGCGGCTTCCGACGTCTACAGCCTGGGGCGGATCCTCGAATATCTGCTGACCCTGACCATGCCGAAAACCGGGGTGGAGCCGCTGCACGTGCGCGGCGACCATCCGCGTGCGCTGCTCGATCTGGCCCGCGGCGCGAGCGATCACGATCCCGATTTGCGCCTGCCGAGCGCGGGCGCGTTCCTCGGCGCGTTCGAAGCGGCGCGGCATACGCCGGCCGCGGCCGCCGCCGCAGTGGAAGTGACGGCGGAAGACCGCCTGGCCGCCGCGGCCCAACGCGCGGACGAAGCCGTCAGCGTGGGCGCGGCCAAACCGTCCGAGGAAGCGCCGCCGCTGCGCGAGATGGAGCGCGCCGCCGAGGCGGAGTTCTTCGGCGAGGCGCTGCCCCGGGCCGAGCAGCCGGGCGCGCTGCCGTCCATCGAGGCCGAGATGCCGCCGCTGCCCGGAGCGGCCGCGAAGCGCGCGGCGGTCAAGACCCGGCCGATGGTCAAGCGGGTCGAACCGAAGAAGTTTCCGCTCGGACTGGCGGCGGTGATCGTCCTGCTGCTGGCCGCGGCGGTCGTCTTCGTCTTCCGCAACCAGATTTTCCCGAACCTGCGGGCGCCCGCGCCTCAACCGCCCGTGGCGCACAACGCGAACCAATTCGATCTGGAAGGCATCACCATCCGGCCCGAGCCGGGCGGTCCGACGTTCGAAGAGATGATCGACGCGCTGCTGCTGCAGGCGCAGCAATTCGTCGACACCAACCGGCTGATCGATCCGCCCGACAACTGCGCGCTGGCGAACTACAACCTGATTCTGGAATTGGACCCGAAAAACGTGAAAGCGCGCGACGGCATCGCGGCGCTGGAGCAGCGCTACCTGACCCTGGGCCGGGCGTTCGTGAGCAGCAAGAATTACAAACGCGCGACCTGGGCGTTCCAAAGCACGCTGACGGTCAATCGCGAAAACAAAGAAGCCAAAGAGCAGCTCGCCGCGCTGTCCCGCCTGGCGCCGGAACGCACGCCGACCACCGTGGCCGGCGCGACGCCGGAGCCGATCGGGCCGGCCGCGACGCCGGAAGCCGTGGCGTCGGCCCCGCCGGAACCGTCGGCCCCGCTGGCGCAGATCACCGCGGGCGTCATCACCGGCACGGTCAGCCGCTACATGGGGCGCGTGCGATTCTGCTTCGCGCGCAGCCCGAACGCGTCGGGCGTGGTGACCGTGCGTTTCGTCATTGAGCCCACGGGCGAAGTGACCAGCGCCGGCGTGACCAACTCGACGCTGGCCAATCCGGAAGTCGAACAATGTCTGGTCCGTCGCGTCCTGCTGATGCGCTTCCCGGCCTTCGAAGGTTCGGCGAAGACCGTCACCTTCCCCTTCCGTTTGGGCCAGTGAGGCGATCGACCGGACGCCGGCGATTCTTCGTCCCGGCGCTGCTGGCGCTGTGCCTGCTCGGCTGCGCGTCGACTCAAGCGCGCAATGTCCGCCTTGACGTCCCGCCGATCACCATCGTCGGCAATCCGCACCCGAACGAGCCGGGGTTCTACGACGCTTACGATCTGTTCGAGCAGGGCGACCGCGCTTACGTCGCCGCCCAGTGGGAGACGGCCGAGGCGCTGTACGTCAAGTTGCTGCACGAATACCCCGGTTCCGAAATCGCCGCGATGGCGCGCTACAACCTGGGTCTGGCGCTCGAACATCGGCAGCTTTGGGAGCGCGCGCTGGCCGTGTACCGCGAGTTCCCGAATCCGCCCGGCCGCGGCGTGCGGCTCGAGGAGGTGCGGCTGCGGCAGAGCGTCTGCCTGACGCGCCTGGGGCGTTACGACGAAGCCCGCGCGCAGCTCGAGGCGATTCTGGTGCAGTTCGGCGTGCCGCCGCTCGAAGCCAACGAGGCGCGGGCGCGCTTGGGCATCGTTTGGTATCGCCTCGGCGACGAGATCATGGCCGAGTACTACCTGCGGCCGGCGCTTGCGACGTACCAGGAAAACGTCCAGCGCGGCCTGCTGCAATACCGCGCGGCGTTCGGCGAAGGGTTTTTCGTCCTCGGCGAGATCGCCTTCCGGCATTTTCAGGAACTCAAGATCGAAGGCGAAGGGCCGCAGCTCGAGGAATCGCTGCGCGCCAAAGCCGCCGCGCTGTTCGCCGCGCGCGCGCATTACGAGAACGCGATCCGCACCTACGAGCCGGAATGGATTATCGCCGCGCTGTTCCGCATCGGCATGTGCTACGAGTTGATGTACGACGCGATTCTCGCCGCGCCCGAGCCGACCGAATTGACGCCGGCCGAACTGGCGGAGTATCGTCAAAAGCTGCGGGCGAAGATCCAACCGCTGTTCGACAAGACGTTGACCGTCTATCGCCGCTGCCTGGAGTTCGCCGTGCAGTTGAATGTGACCGGCGACTGGGTGACCCAAACGAAGCAGCGGTACGAAGCCCTGTTGCAGCGCGGTCGGCGGGGCGTTTGAGGCAAAGAAGAATGCGGATTGTGGATTGCGGATTGCGGATTGAACCACGGCAGGCGATCGTCTTCCTAGCTGTCCGCAATTTTTCACTTTTCACTCTTCACTCTTCACTTGCCGCTCACCCCAGACCCCAGACCCTAGCCCCTAGACCCTCTTAAGGAGCTCCCCCGTGCGTCGTCATTGGCTCTATTTGCTGATCTCACTCGCGGCCATCGCCGTCGCCGTGTGGTCTTACGCCGCCACCGTCGATTTCAACGGCGAACATTTGGTCTACGAGTTCGGCTGGCAGGCGATCAGCGCCGCGACGGCCGAGGTGACCGTCACCACGCAGCAGTACGCCGGCGCGCCGTGCTACCGCATCATCATCGACGTGCGCGGCAAGCCGAAGCTCGATTGGATGTGGAAAGTGCGCGATCGCCTGGAGAGCCTCTCGACGATCCAGGATTTGCATTGCCGGCTGTTCACCTTCCAGCAGCGCGAGTCGAACTACAACTCCGACACCACCATCCGCTTCGATCCGACGCGCAACCTGCTGGTCAGCACGCGCGTGCGCTACCGGTCGGGCGGCCCGATACCCATGAAGCCGTTCACCGCGCCGCCCGAACAGCTCGATCCGCTGGGCGCGCTGCTGGCGATGCGCCGCACCGAGGTCGCCGTCGGCCACACCTACGTGCTCAACGTGTTCGACGGCAAACGCAGCCACGTGCTCAACTACGACGTGCTGGCCGAGGAACATATCAAGACGCAACTGGGCGAATTCGACGCCTACAAAATCTGGCCGCGCATCGTGGCTTCGACGGTGCAGGACGCCGAGTCGAAGGTGAACAAGGTGCGCCGGGTCTACCTCTGGCTCGACAAACTGCCGCCCCACCACGTGCTGCGCATCGAATCCGAAGTCTTCGTCGGACACATCTACGCCGAATTGATTCAGCGGTAGGTTGCCGACAAACATTTGCGCTTTGAGCGGATTCTTACTATTGTTGTTAGCGAAGGAAGGTCGATATGAAATTGACGAAACCCAGTCTTCTTGGCGTCGGGGTCTATACGATTCCAGAAGCCGCACGTTTGACCGGCGTGCCGGCGCAAACGATTCGCCGCTGGCTGCGCGGTTACGAGTACGAATGGGCGGGAAAGGCGGGTCATTCGGCGCCGGTGTGGCGAGCCCAAATCACCGACCTGGCCAAGAACGGCCTCCTGACTTTTCTCGACATGATGGAAGTGCGATTCGTCGATGAGTTCCGCAAGCGCGGCTTTTCTCTTCAAACGATTCGTCGGGTATGTGACCGAGCAAGGGAACTTCTGGATACCGATTACCCGTTCTCTACTCAACGCTTTACAACCGCCGGTCATTCCATTTTTTTGAAGGAGATCGATCCGATCAATGAGATCCACCTGCTGGACTTGATGAAAAGTGAATACGCGTTTCAAGAGATCTTAAGGCCGCTGCTAGAAGATGTTCGTTTCGAAAACGACTCGACCGTGGCGTGGTGGCCGATGCACCCTGACCGGCGAGTGATTATCGATCCCCGCCGGAGTTTGGGCAGGCCAATCGTGGCCGAGGAAGGAATTCCGACGGCGACGTTGCACGACTCATATCTTGCGGAAGGAAATTCGATTGACGCCGTCGTTCATTGGTACGAAGTAAGCGTCAACTCCGTCAAAGCCGCCGTCAAATACGAAGAAAGTTTGAATAGAAAGCTCGCGGCTTGAAGTTTGTCTTTGACGAGAACTTCGCGCCCAATCTCGCACGCGCGCTCGCCTTACTTGATAATGAACATGAGGTCGCGAGCGTGGTCGACAAGTACGGTCGGGGGCTGGACGATATTGATTGGATTCCCCGCTTGGCAGATGAAGATGAAAATTGGGTGATTTTGACGATCGACAAACGAATCAGCAGAAACAAAAAAATAACCGAGGTGTGGAAGCAGGCGGGCCTGACCACATTCTTTTTTGTCGGTGCGTGGGCGCATACTTCATCCTGGGATCGAATTGTGAAAACGATTGGTCTGTGGAAAAACATTGTTGAAAAAGCCTGTCAAGCCAAACGAGGATCGGTATTTAAGGTTTTAATCAAGTCTAAGGAAATTGTGGAACTGAAGTGAGCATTCGTGACTTCGGCCGATCACCTTTCTGTTATCACTCGCGATAGAACCCCTCGATCACATCCTTGTACTTCTGGTCGATGATGCGGCGCTTGTATTTCTGCGTGGCGGTGAGTTCGCCGGTGGCTTCGCAGAAGACGTGGTCCATTACGGCGAACTTTTTGATCGTTTCGAAACGCGCGAGTTGGGCGTTCACCGCGTCGACGCTCTTTTGCAGCAGCGCATAGACTTCCGGCCGCCGCGCCAACTCGGCGGGCGACTGGGCGGGCAGGCCCTGTTTCGCCGCCCATTTCTCCAGCTCCTCGAAGTTGGGGCAGAGCAGCGCCGACAAAAACTTGCGGTCGTTGCCGACCACCACCGCCGCTTCGACGAACGGGTCGATGTTGAACAGATTCTCGAGGTGCGTGGGCGCGATGTTCTTGCCGCCGCTGGTGACGATCAGTTCCTTCTTGCGGTCGGTGATGAACAGGTAGCCGTCTTCGTCGAGGTGGCCGATGTCGCCCGTGTGGAACCAGCCATCGGGCGAAATGGCCTCGGCCGTCTCCGTCGGCTTGTTCCAGTAGCCCTTCATCACCATCGGCCCTTTGATCAGGATTTCGCCGTCGTCGGCGATGCGGATCGCCGCGCCCTCGATCGCCGGCCCGACGCTGCCCAGCTTGTTTTTCCCCGGCCGATTCACCGCGACGACCGGGCTGGTCTCGGTCAGGCCGTAGCCCTGATACAGTTCGAGCCCGAGGCCCTCGAAGAACTCGATGAGCTGCGGGGCGCTCGACGCGCCGCCGGCGTAGGCCACGCGCAGCCGGTCGAAGCCGGCTTCCTTCCGCACGCGATGCAGCACGCGGTTGGCCAGGCGAAACTTCGCCTGCAGCAATAGCGGCGGCCGTTGGCTGCGGCTGGTGTAACGGAACATCTCGCGGCCGACGCCGTGCGCCCAGCCGAAGATCTTGCGCGCGATGGGCGGCTTTTCGTCGAGGGTGCTTTGGATTTTGAGAAACATCTTTTCGTACAGACGCGGCACGCTCATCAGCACGGTGGGGCGCACCGAACGCAGCGCCCAGCGCAGTTCGTCGGGCTCGACGCTCGGGGCCAGCGCGAGCACGCCGCCGATCTCGCCGGCGGCCAGCAGGTCGCCCGACAAGCCGAACGAATGGCACAGCGGAATGTGGTTCAGCCAGACGTCGCTTTCGTTGAATTTGAACAGCGGAACTACTTTCACCTGGCTGATGAAGTTCGCGTTCGAAAGCATCACGCCTTTCGGCTCGCCGGTCGTGCCGGAGGTGTAGATCAGCACGACGGTGTCGTCCGTCTTCTGCGCGCGCACGCGTTGGAGCAGCAATTCGAGATCGAAATGCTGCTCGCCCAGGCGCAGCAGTTCGTCGTACGACATCAGCGGCGCGGCCAGGTTCTCCACCGGGTCGAGGCGGATGATGCGTTCGAGCTTGGGCAACGAGCCCTGCAGCGACTGGACGCGTTCCTGAATGCCCTGGTTCGCCGCGAAGGCGAAGCGCGCGCCGCTGTCGCCGAGGATGATCCCCATGTCTTTCGCCGTCATGGTCGGGTACACCGTGACCGTGATGCCGCCGGCCAGCACGTCGGCGAAGAAGCTTTTGATCCAGCGCAGGCTGTTCCCGCCGATCACCGCCACGCGTTCGCCCGGCTGCAGGCCCAGCGCGATCAGGCCGCTGGCGATCAGGTCGGTTTCGTGCAGCATCTCGTTCCACGAATAAGGGACGAACTCTTTCACGCGGCGGCCGTCTCGCTCCGGGGCGAGCATTTCCGTGCGGTCGCCGTACTTCAGGGCGCGGTTACGCAGTTTGCCGCTCATGGTGTCGTTCGAGAACAGTTCCGACATGGATGACCTCGCAGCAGGAAGAAACGATCGTGACAAAACGCGGGAGATGATAGCGCAATTGGTCGTGGTTGGGGAGATGGGGTCGGCGAGGAGTGAAAAGTGAAGAATGAAAAGTGAAAAATGGTCGGACCGGCAGTCATCGATCGCCATCGCGCCGTCTTGGCGTTCCGCCCGGACTGTGGCAACCTCGGTGTTGTCCGTTTACTTGTCATGAAGTCGAGGGCGATGTCGGTCGACCAGATGCCAATCCAACCAGCGCAAGCACCGGAACGGATTGATGCCGTGGCCGAAGCGTCCGGAAAATTCCTCAATCGGCAATCCGCAATCCACAATCCGCAATCGTTCTGGCTCGCCCGCGCCGTGGTCGCGCTGGCGGCGCTGATCACCGCATTGCTGCACCTGCCGCTGCAGGTTTTTCCGATCGGGCGCGATCAGGGCGCGTGGCTCACCGGCGCGATGGCGCTGGCGCACGGCAAGGTGTTTTACCGCGACTACCTGCACTTCAACATGCCCGGCCTGGCGTTCGCCTATCGGCTGGCCTGGGCGTTCGTCTCCGACCCGCACTACGTCGCGCCGCTGTTGGCGGCGGTGGCGGCGGTGCTGATCGTGCTCGCGCTTTACCTGCTGTTGTCGGAGACAATATCGCCGGCCGCCGGGGCGTGGGCCGCGCTGGTCTTCGGCGTTCTGTGGCCGGTCAAGATCGGCTGGTGGAGCGTCGGGCAGAAAGACATCCTGGCGACGCCGTGGCTGCTGCTGGCGACCTGGTGCGTGGCGCGCGCCTTGCCGGGCCGGCGGCTGCCGCGTCTTTCGCTGTTCGCCGGCGGCGGGTGCATCGCGCTGGCCGCGCAATGCAAGCCGACGTACATCGTCATCGGCGTGCTGCTCGCGGCCGGATTGGCGCTGCGACACGGGCGCACGTTTCGCGCGACGTGGAAAAGTCTGCTGCGCGAGATCGGTCTGTTCGCGGCGGGCGGCGTGCTCGGTTTGGCGCCGCTGCTGATCTACCTGGCGCTGCATCATGCGTTCGCCGACGCGTGGTTCTGCCTGACGGTGCTCGGCGGCGACTACGTCACCGCGCACAACCTGTCCTGGCGCATGTTGGCGCGGGTGTGGCGGATCGCCCAGCGCGGCAACTTCTGGTCCGGCTTCAACTTCACGCCGCTGTGGCTGGCGACGTGCTACGCGGGCATCCCCCTGTGGCTGACCTCGCGCGAGCAGCCGCGGCGCTGGTGGCTGTTCCCGCCCGCGTTCACCGCGGCGACCGCGTTCTTTTTGCAGCGCAAGGGCATGACCTATCATCTCGACCCGTGGTACGCCGGGCTGTGCCTGTTCGGCGGCGTCGCGCTGGCGTGGGCGTGGCGCCGGCGAAATTTCTTCCCGTGGCGTAAGACCTCGGCGATCTACCTCGCCGCCGGTCTGCTGTTCACCTTCGCCTTCGCGAAGACGATGCATCATTCGTTCACCGACTCGCGCTATATGAAGCTCGAATGGCGCGCGTGGCGAGGCGAGCTCACGCGGGGCGCATACCTGAACAAGCTCGACAACGGCAAGGGCGACCATCCCGGCCCGACGGTGAGCGAGTCGTTGGCCGCGTGGCTGCGCGAGCGCACGACGCCGCGCGAAACCATTCTGGTCTGGGGGCACGAATGTCAGATCTACGCGCTGGCCGATCGCCTGTTCGCCACGCAGGCGCNNCGCAGGCGCCGTTCAAGCAGATGCTGACCGGCATCGATCCCACGCGCGAACCGCCCGGCCTGACGGCGCAAAAGCAGCGCTTCCTGCGTTTGCTCGACGTCGATGCGCCGAAGTTTTTCCTCGTCACCACGCACGACGCCAATCCGGTCGAGCGGATTACGTCGGACCGGGCCTTGTCGCGCGTCGCGGGCCTGCCGGAATACCTGGCCGCGCATTACACCTTCTTGCAGTGGTATGATCGGTTCCAGGTTTATCAACGCAACCCGTGAATCGCATGACGCCAACGCCGCCAACGCCTACCGGTCGGAGATTCATTTTCGCCGCGGCCGCCGTTTGTCTGATCGTGCTGGCGGCGCAGCTCGCCTTCGTGGCGCTGGATCGCACCGACCAGTTCAACGGCTACGAGCATCAGGTGTTCGATCTACTGCTGGCCGTGGCGCACGATCGGCCCACCGCCGAGTTCACGGTCGGCTTGCACCGCGCACCGCTCGACGCCGGCGCGCTGCTCGGTCTCACCGCCGAGCTGGTGCGGCTCGTCGGACTGCACACCTGGGTGCTGCTCGTCTTGCCGCTGCTGGGTTGGGCGGCGATGCTGTTTTTCGGCTACCACACAGCCGTGCGTCTCAGCGGCGAGCCGCGCGCCGGCTGGCTGGCCGCCGCGCTGCTGGCCTTGTGTCCGTTTGTGTTCGGCGTGGCCCGGCGCTTCTGCCCCTGGACGCTGATCATGGGCGACTACCTCGCCGTGATTTATCTGGTCATCGTCCTTACCGATCGCCCGACGTTGCTGCACGCGCTGCTGCTCGGGCTGGCGACGGCCCTGGGCGTTTTTCTGCCGCACGAGCCGACGCCGCTGATGCTGTTCCTGGCCCACGTCACCCCGCCCATCGCGTGGGGCTTGCTGCTGGTGGCGATCAGCCGGAACCGCCGGTGGCCGGCGAAGGTGTTGTACGTCGTCGTCGTCCTCGCCATCGTCGGCGCGGCGCTGGTGTTCTGGGAGGGGCGCATCCGCTTCTATGATCCGCATTACGCCGGCTACGTCGCCGACGAATGGATCCACGTCCCGCGGCCGCACGAAGAAGCGAGCGTCTGGGGCTACGCGCCGATCCTCGCGCGGAATCTGATCGGACTGTGGGGGACCGTCGTGGTGCTCGCGGGTTTCGCCGCGTTCCCGCATTTCCGCCGCCGCCCGCGCGATCTGTTTTGGTTCGCGCTGCCGGTGGCGCTGCTGGTCGTGATGAGTGTGATCCCGAAAAAGAGCCCGTGGTACGTGATGGATTTCCTGCCGCTCGCGCCGATTCTGGCCGCGGTCGCGATCGTCGGCTGGCTGCAAAACGCCGGCCGCCGGAAAACCGTGGCGGTGACGGCCGCGGTGTACGGCGGGCTGTTGGCGCAATACGTGTTGATGTCGTTCCTAGCTTATTTTCCCGCCGGGACCTTGCGGGACTGGTGCAATGCGCTGACCCCCTATCAGAATCTGGCGGCGCGGCCGGTCAGCGACGATCTGTCCGGGGGCGGGCCGAGTTTTCGCGCGCAGACCGATTTGTTTCTCGCCCACTTCGACGAGTTGTTTCCCGCGCGGAAAGAAATTCGTCTCGGGCTGATGACCGAATGGATGGGCTACCACATGATTCCGTTTTATCTGCGCCTCAGCGGCCGGCGGCTCGTGCTCGACGACGTGCTCGCGCATCCGGCGGAAGAGGCGGGGCGTCTCGACGGCGTGGTCGTGATCACCTCCTACGTTCCCGGCGGCTGGTGGTCGCGGTCGCTTGCCGATCCGCGCGGCCTCGATGACACGGTCGTGCGCGGCTACCTTGAGGCGCATCCGTGGGATGCGGCCCGCAAGGCTCGCGCGCACGAGAACGCCCGGCGGCTGTTGGACGAGCTGCGCGACTGGCGCGGGGTCGATCTGAACGCGGGCGTGGCGGTGTGGCGGCCGCGCGGGCCATGAGCGCGGGCGAAGCGCGGAGAGACCGAAGATGAACG
>PMZC01000063.1 GCA_003170555.1 Deltaproteobacteria bacterium | reverse complement strand
ATGCAGGTAGTGCACCCGTAGCCCACGGTATGGAAGCCGAGTTTTTCCAGGTATGGCGTCAGCCCGGCCTGGTCGAGGTAGTGCGTCACGACCTTCGAACCCGGCGCGAGGCTCGTCTTCACATACGGCTTGATGCGCAGGCCGGCCGCGACCGCTTTTTTCGCCAGGACGCCCGCGGCGATCAACACNNGTGTTGGTGCAACTGGTGATGGCGGCGATCACCACGTCGCCGTGTTTCAACTCGCCCTTGCCGTCGTCGGGGTAGTTGATCTCGGCCTTCGCCTTGAGCTGTTCGGCGGAAAGCTCAAAGCCGCGCTTGTCGATCGGCTGGCGCAGGTCTTCGGCGAAGCGCGTTTTCATATCGGAGATCGCGATTCGATCTTGCGGCCGCTTGGGTCCGGCCACACACGGTTGGACCGCGGCCAGATCAAGTTCGAGCACCTCTTTGAATTGCGGGTCGGGCGTATTGTCGGTGCGGAACAAACCCTGCTCGCGGCAATAGGCTTCCACCAGTTCGACCTCGCGGGCGGTGCGTCCGGTGTAACGCAGATAAAAAAGCGTTTCTGCATCGACCGGGAAGAAGCCGCACCGCGATCCGCATTCCGGCGACATGTTGGAGATGGTCGCGCGGTCGGGCAGGGTGATGTTACTCAGGCCCGGCCCGAAGAACTCCACGAATTTTTCGACGACGCCCTTGCGCCGCAGCATCTCGGTGATGGTCAGCACCAGGTCGGTCGCGTTCACGCCGGGGCGCAGTCGGCCGATCAGGCGGAAGCCGATCACCTCGGGCATCATCATGAAGTACGGCTGGCCCAGCATCACCGCCTCCGCTTCGATGCCGCCGACGCCCCACGCGAGGATGCCCAGGCCGTTGATCATCGTGGTGTGCGAATCGCAGCCGACCAGCGAGTCGGGAAACGCGACGCGTTCGCCGTTGGCCGTTACCTGTTGTATGACTTTGCCCAGGAACTCAAGATTGACCTGATGGCAAATGCCGCTGGCCGGCGGCACGACGCGGAGGTTGCGAAAAACTTTTTGTCCCCAATGCAGGAACTCGTACCGCTCGCGGTTGCGTTCGAACTCGAGGCGCGCGTTCGTGGCGAGCGCGGTCGGCGTGGCGTACTCGTCGACCTGCACGCTATGGTCGATGATCAGGTCGGTCGGCAGCATCGGGTTGATGCGCGCCGGGTCGTAGCCCAGCCGTTGCATCGCCGAGCGCAGCGCCGCCAGATCGACGATCGCGGGAACGCCGGTGAAGTCCTGCATCAGCACGCGCGCCGGCAGGAACGGAATCTCGATGCGCGGCGGATTTTTCGCGTCGTATTGCGCGAGATTGGCGATGTCTTTCTTTTGGACGGTGACGCCGTTCTCCTTGCGCAGCACGCCTTCGAGAATAACTTTGATGCTGAACGGCAGGCGGTCAATGTCGCCGACGCCGCTTTCTTGCAGCTTGCTCAAACGGTAATAAGAAAAATCGCCGTCACTGGTGGACAGAGTCGCTTGCGCGTCAAACGAGTTGAGGCCGGCGTCAGACATGGGAGCTACCCCCTTGCGAGTTTACGCAGGTTTTGGTCGGCGGCGTTTTTTCCCTTGTGAATTCAATAGTTCGGAAGCTGGACAATTTATTACGCCGTTCGTTTTTTGGATGCAATTCTCTCGCTACACTTTGATGTATAATCATTAAATAGCAGGCCTCAAGACAGGAGAGAAAAAATGAAGCGCACCAACGCTGTCTTTGGGGCGATCAGCCTGCTGGCGATGTTGGGGTTGGCGACCGCCTGTGATTGCGATCACGGCGGCGGTTCGAGCGACATCGACGACGACACCGTCGCGCCAACGGACGATGACACGGTCGATGACGATACGGGCGACCACGTGGACGTGACCGCGCAATACATCGCCGGCGGCGCGTTCTCCGGGGCGGCGCTGGCGCTGGACCCCGCGGGCGACGCGCACGTGGTCAGCCAGAAGTCGAGGCAGATGCGCGTTTATTCGCCCGACGGCGATCAATGGGGCTTCACCGTCGCGTTGTTCGGCGCGTTCGCGAATCCATCCGCGGCGTACGGACCCGACGGGGCGTTGCACCTGGCCTATTACGACTGGTACGGCGGCTATTTGTGGCACGCCCACAACACCGGCGGCGCGTGGGCCAGCGAAATCGTCGATCAAAGCGGCGATGTCGGCCACTATAGCTCCATCATGGTCGACACCAATAACGTGGTGCACATTGCGTACGACCGCGAAATCTCCCGCGCGCCGGTCGCCGTGCGATACGCGCAGAATTCGTCGGGCCATTGGGCGACCGAGGACGTCGAACAAGGCGACGGCGTCGGCGCGTTTCCATGCTTGACCATCGATCCATCCGGCGCGCCGTACCTCACGTACAACGCGGGGGACAACGCGGTTCACCTGGCGCGTCAGGCCGGCGATTCGTGGCAAGTGGTTTCGTTTGACGACGGCCGGCCGTACAACCGGTCCAGCGCGGTGGTGGTCGACGGCGAAGCGAATCTTTACGTCGCCTACCGCGCGGAGGCCGGTGTTGTTTTTCAGACGGGAAAATGGGGCGCGTTGAGCGCGGAGACCGTCGACAGCGCCACGGCCGTCGGCGATTCGCTTTCGCTGGCGGTCGATCCGAGCGGCGTCGCCCGCGTGAGCTATTACGATTCGGCCAACGCCCGAACCATGTACGCCGACAATGCCGCCAAGGCGTGGACGGTGACCCAGGTCGGCGAAGGCTACCCGGTATTCATTCGCGCGACGGCCGCGGGTGAGGTGACGATTTCCCTCGGCGACCTCGGCGTCTGGGTCAAGGCGGGCGGCGAGTGGACGCAAACCTACTTCGACCGCGGTTACTCCGTAGACGATTGCGCGATCGGCAGCGACGCCCAGGGCCATCAGCACATCATCTACATCGACCACACGGGCCAATCATTGCGCTATGCGACAAATGCCGGCGAGTCGTGGCAGACGCAAATCTTGCAAAACGTCATCGGCGGCGACGCGCATGGCGTGAGCCTCGCGGTCGATGGCGCGGGCAAGAACCACGTCAGCTTCTACAATGATCTGACGCACGGGCTGATCTACGCCACCGATGAATCCGGGAGCTGGGTGTTCGTTCCGGTCGAGGCGGGAAACGTCGGCACGCACAATTCGCTTGCCCTGGATGCGGACGGTCACGTGCACATCGCCTACCATGACGAAAGCAGCGGCGCGCTGAAATACGCCACCAATCGCTCCGGCGACTGGCAAACACACGTGGTGGACGGCGAGGGCGTCGTCGGTGTCGCAACTTCGATCGCGTTTGAATCGACGGGCCGCGTGGATATCGCTTATGAGGATGCGAGCGACGGCGACATCAACCTCGCGCGCGGCGCTGACGATTCTTGGACGATTGAGGTGGTCGACGAGAACGGCGGCGACTTCGTTTCGCTTGCGCTGGACGACGCGGACGCGCCGCACATTTTCTTCGTCGGCGATGGATTGCGCTATGCGGAAGTTGCGTCAGGCGATTGGTTCACCTGGGTGATCGACGCGACGGCGTTATCGGCGCCGGTGGCGGCGGTGTTTGAGAACGGCAGTTTGAAAGCGGCCTACCAGGGCGTCGATAACAACCTGCGCTATGCGAACGGGCGCCAGGCGAATTGGGCTTTGCAAACCGTCGACGAAATCGGGGACGTCGGCTCACATCTCTCGATGACCTTGGGCGACGACGGTCACAAGTACATCGCGTATGTGGCGGAAGGCGCGCTGTGGCTGGCGGTGATCGAGTAGCTAGGCGTAGGAGCTGACGGGCCGAGACTTCGCGGCGGCCTTTTGCTGACCGGCTTGCGGTTCGGCCGGTGGTTGTCCCGGCGCAGTTGATTGCGCCGAGCCGGTTTTCTTCTCCTGTTCCTGTTGGCGCAACTCCTGGTTCGCCGCGGCCTTGGTTCGTTCCGCGTTCCGCGCTACGGCCATGTCCTGCGGCGAAGGATCGGAAGGGGCGAGCGCCGCTGCTTCGACGCGCTGCATTTTCGCGATCGTCCGTTGCGGATCTTTTTCGGGCGAGACGTCAATCGACACTTCACCGCCCACCGCGTAGCGCTTGCCGTCGGGTCCCGTGCGATAGGTGTAGGTCGCCGCGCCGGCCAGACCGCCGCCTGCCGCCATGTGGGCCTGCTCGTGCATGTGGACATGCCGGTCGGTTTCCTGGAGTTTTTCGACCTCACGCTGCTGCGCCGGGGTCAACGTCTGCTTCCCGGCGCCGGGCAGCGGACGCGCCGATCGCGACGGATCGGATGGATCGGTTTGGCGAACTTCCACCTTGCTTCCTGGTGTAAGCCTAATCTACTCTTCGGAAGGACATCCTGTGGACTTGAGATGAATCCGGTCACTCATCTGGCTTTGTCTTGGCTGGTCGGCAGTCAATTGGACGCCCGCCGCGACCGGGTGCTGGTCGCTTGGGCCGGTGTCGCGCCCGACCTCGATTCGCTGAGCGTCCTCGGTGGTTCGGTGGCGTTCTCCAATTGGCATCACGCGCTGACCCACGGCCTCTTCGCCGCCGCGGTCACCACCGCCGTGTGTGTGCTGTTGGCGCGGCGCAAGTTGACCACCGCCTTGTTGGCTTTGGCGGCTTTTCATTTGCATCTGCTGTGCGATCTTTTCGGCAGCGGAGGCGATTGGACGATTCGTTACCTCTATCCGCTGTCGCCGGTTGAGTTGTACTCGCCGCTGCATTGGGATGTGAATTCGTGGCCGAACTTCGTCATCACGTTAGCGGCTTTGGCGGCGATCGCGGCGATCGGCGTTCGAAACGGCCGCACGGTGTTGGAGACGTTTCTTCCGGTCAAAGTCGACCGGGCCGTCATCGAGACGTTGCGGCGCCGTTTCGCGCGGAAGGAAGGCAGGTAAGGTTAGCTGCTCGTCCGCGGGAACTGATCTCGCTACTTGTTTTTCTTCTTACCGTCATCGCGCAGCTTGATGACGCCGTTTTCCAGAGAAAGGCCGGCGAACGGACTGTCATAGTGCGGACGTTCGACCGGCGCCGGTTTCATCGGCCGTTCGTCGCGGCCGCGCGGTCTGCCGGCGGTTCGCTCCGGCCGCGACTCGGACCGCGGCGGTCGTGATTCGGATCGCGGCGGTCGTGATTCCGACCGTGGCGGCCGCGATTCCGGTCGGGGCGGCCGGGGCTCCGGATGCTTCCGCGGCGGCGCGGGCGGCGGCTCGATGGTCTGTTTGATCGACAGCGACAAACGCTTGCGCGCCGGGTCGATGCCGATCACCTTCACCTTCACCTGTTGGCCGACCTGGATAACTTTCGCCGGATCATCGACAAACTCGTGGGCCAGTTCCGAAACGTGAACCAGGCCGTCTTGCACGCCGATGTTCACGAAGGCGCCGAAGGCGGAGAGATTGGCGACGACGCCCTCGAGAATCATGCCTTCTTTGAGTTGATCGGGCGAGACAAGCTCGGGGTTCAGGCGCAGCGGCTTGAACGGCTGGCGCGGGTCGTGCCCCGGTGCGGTCAGTTCCGCGAGAATATCTTTCACCGTCGCGGCGCTTAGTCCGTCGGCGGAGTAACGCTCCGGCTCAACCCGAGCGCGCGTCGCTTCGTCGTCGAACAACGCCCGGATCTCGACGTTGAGATCGGTCGCCATCTTCGCCACCACGGGGTAATGCGCCGGATGAATGCCCGAGGCGTCCAGCGGATTCTCCCCGTGCTTGATGCGCAAAAAGCCGATCGCCTGTTCGTAAACCGCGGGCGCGAGTTGCGCTGCTTCCCGCACCTGCTCGCGCGTCTGGAACGCGCCGTGTTTCGCGCGGCGCTCGATGATCGCTCCGGCGTCGTCGCGATTCAAACCCGCCACGTGCGACAGCAAGGCTTCGTGCGCGAAGTTGACATCCGCGCCGACGGCGTTCACACAACTGGCGACCGTGTCGTGCAGCGCCTGCTGCAGCGCCGGCTGATCGAGGTGGCTGTGCGCGCCGATCAACGCCAGCGGTTCGCTCTTGACCAGCTCGGCCAGGGGGTCCTGCAGGCAACGGCAAATGCCGATCGCGCGGCAGATCGTTTCTTCCAGGTCGGGGAATTCCTGGCGCACTTGTCCGGTGATCACGGCCAACGTGGTCGTATGGTTGAAGGGGATCACGTCGGCGTCGTTCAACTGTTCGCGGTCCATCTGCCGGAAAAACGTTTCGATCACGCGCGCCTCGGCGCCGGCCCCGATGATGATGGCTTCGATGCGATAACGGCGGCAGTAATCTTCCACGACCTTCCGGGCCTGGTCGCGGTCGTAGTCGCTGGCCAATGGTTCGATCTTGGTCGACGCCAGCAGCGCGCCGTTGCCGTCGATCGCCGTGATCCGGCACTCGGGACCCGGGTCGACGACCAGCATCCATTTGGCGCCCAGCGGCGGAGCCATGAGAATGCGCCGCAGCGCTTTGGCGGCCGTTTCAATACCCTCTTTTTCCGCCCGCCGTTGCAGGTCGCGCTTGGCGGCCGTTTCCATCAGCAGCGCCAGGTACGCGTCAAACGCCTGTTCGCAGACCGCCGACCAGTGCGCGGCGAAAGGCAGGCCGTCGGTCACGTCCAGCCGCGAGCGAATGATCCCGAGCGCCACCGGCCGGTCGATGCCGATTTGATAGGAAAGCAGGCCCTCTTTGACGCCGCGGCGAATCGCCATGATGCGCGGACCGGATACGCGGTCGGCGGCGATGGTGACGTCGAAGTACTCCTTGTATTTGTCGCCGGCTTTTTTCTCTTTGCCCGGATTCACCGCCACGTGCAACATGCCGTTCTTGGCGAATTCGTCGCGCAGGGCGTCGCGTACGCCGGCGTCGAGCGAAATACGTTCGGCCAATAGTTCGCGCACGCCCGCCCACACCTGTGGGGCGTCAACCAGACCTTTTTCGGGGTTGAGATACGGGGCGACGATTTGTTCGTCGTCGCCGTTCGCCGGTTGGCGAGACCAAAGCAGATCGGCCAACGGCGCCAATCCCTGTTCGATCGCCTGGGTCGCCGCCGGACTATGCTTGACGCGATAAGCGGCGAACAGGTCATCCAGACGATCCCAGTCCTTGGCGGCTTCGACCTGCGCCTGGAATTCGGGCGACAAGCCGACCGCGTCGCCGATGCCGCGCAGCAGCGACTTCTTCCGGTGGTCGAGTTTCTTCTGGCGCTGCCAAACATCGCGCACCTGAATGATCTGCGCTTCGGACAGGCCGCCCGTCGCCTCTTTGCGATAGCGGGCGATGAATGGTACAGCGAATTGCTGCGCCAGAAGCTCCAACGTACGGGCGACGGCGTCCGGACTCAAACGAAGTTCTTCCGCCACGCGGACCGCGTAATCCATAATCGCTTTGTTCTCCCTCTTCTTCACCGGGGCCAAACATCGGCGCCCAAAACCCCGGTCATTCTATTCATTGACGAGGCGCTTGAAAAGACGAAAACGAACCCGGCGTCGGCGACCAAACGCCGTCGGCGTCGCGGGCGAGCGTGACGTACTTATTTTGATTGTCGTCCACGCCCGTGGTTGACTTGTCCTAAGCGCCGAACATCAGTAAGATTACGCCTACGCCAGAGACGAATCAGCCGGTTGGCAAAAAAGGAATTTGTTGCTTCATTCATGACGCCGAACCAGTCGCCGAACGTGAGTTACAACGGGGACCTGACGCAGCTTCCGGCGCCGCATTTGTTCTTCTCCCTGTACGAGCAAAAGGAAACAGGCGCGTTGATCCTCCGGCGCGAACGGACGATCAAGAAAATATTTTTCCGCAAAGGCCAACCGGTGTATGCGCTGTCGAACCTGGCCCGCGAGGGTCTGCTGCGCTCGCTGTGCGACGCGGGCCGGCTGGACCTGTCGCGGCTGGAATCGACGATGCGTCAGGCGCCGCCCGCCGGACCGTTGGCGGACTGGCTGATCGAAACGGGGTTGGCCAAGAGCGACGAGCTGCGCCAGCTCAATCGCCGGCGGTTGCAGGCGATGCTGATCGACGTGCTGCACTGGCACGAAGGGTACTACGTCTATCTTTTCGATCAGGCGCCGGAGCAGGCGGCCCACGAGGAGCCGCTCGCGCTCAAGCAACTCGTGGTCGAATCGATGGACGCGGAGGCGGATGACGTTTGGTTGTGGCGCAGCTATCGCGATCAACTTGACCGCCGCCCCATCCTGTCGAACAACGGCCGGGGCGTGGAAGAAACGCTGGGGTTGAAGGGGCCGCACACGCAGGTGCTCCGCCTGATCGACGGCGAAAACAATTTGGAGCGCATTATTCTGGGGTCGGGATTGCGCACTCCCGCGGCGCTGCGGGTGCTTTGGACGCTGGAGACCTTCGGTTTGGTGTCTTACCCGCGCAAGGCCAACGAGGAGCTGGTCGAGTCCGACGAGCGCGCGGCGGAGCTTGGCGTCGAAGGCCTGAATCTGATTCAACGCCTGCAATCGCACGGCGAGGAACTGCTCCACCTGCCACTCTTCGAAATGCTGGGCATCAGCCGGACTTTCACGGAAGAAGAGCTTCGTCGCGGTTACTATACGATTGCTCAGAACTATCACCGGAAGGAGTGGGTGGACAAACTTCCCGCGGAGTGGCGTCGTCTGTCGGATGCGATCTTCGAGCGGGCCAGCAACGCGTTCGAGGCGTTAGTGGTGTGGGAAAAGAGAAAAGTCGCCGGCGAATTTGCGCCGTTCCTCGAACTCGACGAAGCCTATTTCAGCCGGCGCGAATATCCCAACCCCGCCGCGGAGATGGCGTTTCTGCGCGGGATGGAGTTATCCCGCGCCGGGCAACAAGGCGACGCCCTCGACAGCTTCGCGGACGCCCGCACGTTGGAGCCCACGGAAGGCGACTATCGGGCGTGGCACGCGTGGTTGACGATCCTCACGAGCGGCGACGAGGAGGACAGCCTGGCGCGCACTTCGTTGGCCGAGGTGCGTCGCGTGGCGACCGAAGATTGCGGTAACGTCGTCGCGCAAGAGCTCTGCGCACTGGCGCATGAACGCGTGGGCAAGCTCGAAGAGGCCCACGAATACTTTAACAAGGCGCTGCGGCTGGCCCCGGGAAACGCTGAATATCGCGCGGGCAAACTGCGCACGCAGAAGCCGATCACGGCCGAAGAGCTGGATGCGACGGGCACGGAAGACGTGCGAGACACGGAAAAAGAGAGTCAGATGAAGCGGATGATGGAGCAGATTCAGTCCGCCGACTACTTCACGATTCTCGGCGTCGACCGCGACGCCAGCGACGACGAAATCCGCCGCAAATATTTCGCCTTTGCGAAAGACTTCCATCCGGACCATTTCAAAGATTCGCGTTTGCTCAACCTGGCCGAGCAGATCTTCATGTTGGTCAACGAAGCGTACGAGACCCTCTCGCGCGGCAAAAAACGTCGCGCTTATGAGCGCACGCTGCGGGCGCTCGAGTCGCAAAAAACGATGCAACAGCGGGAGCAACATTTCTCGGTGGAGCGGATGCTGCAAAAAGGCAAGGCGCTGATTCAAAGCAATGAGTGGGACGCGGCTTGCCGGCTGTTTGAGAAAGCCATGCGCGAGGGCAATCCCAACGATTGGCGCTTCCGGGTCTATCACGCCTGGGCCCGGTACAATCGGGACTTCCGGCGCGAACCGAATGCGGAACGCGAGATGGAGGCCGTCTTTCAAGCGGCGCTCGCGGCGGATCCCGGCTTCGTCGACGTCTACCTGCTGCAAGGAAAATATTATCGTCGTCTGGAGCAATGGACCAAAGCCAAAGCGAAATTCGACCGCGTGGTGGCGTTGGACGCCGACAACATGGACGCGATACGCGAACTCCGTTTGATCAGCCAACGCCTGGGCGCTGAAACGAAAGCGAAAGAATCGGCGGAGAAGAAACCGGGTAAGCAAGCTGAGGGGAAGGGCATCCTGCGTTCTTGGTTTGGCCGCAAACAGGAATGACGCAGGTTGAGGAGCAAGCAGCATGGCCGGTAAACAAATTCTGGTGATTGAACCTTCCGCCGCCGAGTGGGAGTTCATGCGCGATATTTTCAAGTATCGCGGCGACGAAGCGCAGTGGGCGAAATCGACCACCGCGGGCCTCGAGTTGTTCCGCGCGCGGGATTTCGATCTCGTGCTGATCGAGGTCCTGCTGCCGCGCGGCTCGGGTTTCGCGCTGTGTGAAAAAATCAAAGCCGATGAAAAATGCAAGAACATTCCCGTGCTGATGATGGGCGGGGTGTTGAAGAATTTCAAATTCGCCCATGACGCGCGAGTCAAGTACCGCGCCAACGACATTCTGGTGAAGCCGTTCGATCCGCACGATTTGGAGCGCAAACTGGCCCTCTATCTGGACGGAGTGATTCTCAAAGACGATGGCCAGCGGGTCGACGCGACGACGGGCGAGCTGATTCGCGAGATACCCGAAAGCGAGACGATTCGCATCAACGGCCTGCTGACCGGTTTGCTGTTGCCGCGTTTGCTGGCCGCTTTTTGGGAGCTGGAAGAGACCGGCATTCTGCACGTCCAGCGCGGACACATCCATAAGCGGATTCTCTTTCAGAAAGGCGCCGTGATCTACGTCGGCGGCGGGAGCCGCAAGGAATGCCTGCAGCAGATCCTCCTCGACCGGGAAATCATCGACGAAAAGACGATCACGTCCTCGCTCAACCGCATGATCGACACCGGGAAGCTGCAGGGCGAGGCGCTGATGGAATTGGGCGTCCTGAACCCGCACGACTTGTTTCTGATGCTCACGGCCCAAGCCGAGCAAAAGCTGCTCAACACGTTTTCCTGGCGCGAGGGGCGCTTCTGGTTCGAGCCGATGGTGGACGTCGCGCCGCCCGGCATGGTGCCGTTGCCGCTCGACCTGGGCAAGCTCCTTCGCGCGGGCATCGAAGCGAACGTCACCGCGGCGGCGCTGGAGGAACTTTACGCCAACAAACTCAACCTGGGTGTTCACCGGATCGTGGGCGGCCTGACGCGTTTGGAGCGACTCAATCCCAGCGCGGCGGAGAAAAAAATTTGGATGATGATGGATGGCCAAAAAACGGTGGCGATGCTGTTGGCCAACGGCGAACTTCCGCCGCCGGCCACCTATCGCTTGCTGTTCCTGCTGGAAATCGTCGGTGCGGTGGCCTTCGCCGCGCCGGCGCGGGTTCCGGAGACGCAGGGTTGGCCGCCGTTGGATCCGCTCGGTCGCTCGACGAACCCGCAGGATGTGGCGTTCCACGAATTTGTGCAGCAGAAATTCGTCGACGCCTATCAACGGGAGTTGCTCCAGGTGCTGCAGGTTCCTCCCGAGGCGCCGTTGGCGGAAATGGATGTGGCTTATTTGCGCGCGTGCGCGGGTCTGTTGGACGAGCAGCGCTTTCCGCACGCCGATGATATCACGCAAGCCAAAGCCCGCGCGGCTTTTTACCGGCTGAGCGAAGCGTTCGAAATGCTGTCCGACCCGATTCAGCGCACATTGCACGAGCAAGCGCTGGCGGCCGCGACCGATGAACGGGAGAGCAACAACCTGCAGGCGGAACTGCAGTTTCAAAAGGGTCTCGCGGCGTTCGGCCGCGGCGATTATCTCGAAGCAGCCGATCGGTTCGAGGCCGCGATCGAGGCGCACAGCCGCACGGCGGAATACCATGCCTACATGGGCTACACGCTCTATCTGCGCGACAACGAGCGGGGCCCGATGACGCAGTCGCTGGCCATCGAGCGCATCAAACGGGCGCTCAACATCGATCCGCAGATTCCGGAAGCGCATCTTTTCCTCGGCCATATCTACTTTTTCGCCGGCAAGCTCGACAAGGCCGAAACGGCGTACGAGAAGACGATTCGTTACGACCCCGATAATTTCGAGGCGCATCAACGGCTCTGGCAAATCGAGGCGATGCGACAAGCGGCCGCCGCGCACGTCGAACAGCCGCACCGCTCGCCGGAGCTTCAAGAGTATCAGGAGATCATTCAGGAGTATTTCCAACGCCTCGGCGTCTGGGATTACTACGAACTGCTCGGCGTCGAGCGGGACGTCAACGCGAGCGATCTGCGCCGGGCGTACTTTCAGCTTTCGCAACAGTTGCGCCCCGCCGCGATGAAGGGACTGATCGATCCGCTGATCTTTGAAAAGGCCGACGAGATTTTCCAGCGGCTGACGGTGGCCTATACGACTCTGTCGGACGCCAGGGAGCGGAGCGAATACGATCGCCTCTTGGCGGCCGGCGCGCTGGAAAAACCGGCGGCGGCTTCTCCGGAACAAATCTCCGAGGCGGCGGACTTGCACGAAGAAGGACGGCAAGCCGCGCAAAAGGGCGATTTCAAATCCGCCCTCGGCTTTTTTCAACGGGCCTATCAACTCGACCCGCAGGAAGCAACCAACCTGGCCTGGCTGGGATGGGCGGTCTTCCAGGCGAGCGGGTTGACCGGTCTCACGGCGGAAAAGGCAAGGGCGCAGGCGAAGGTCTATCTGCGACAGGCGCTCAACCGCGATCCGGCTTGCGTGGAGGCCTGCGTTTTTCTGGGGCAAATCTATCTGGGCGGGAACAAAAATCATCTGGCGCGGGAACGCTTCGAAAACGCGTTACGCACCGAACCGACCAGTCTGGTGGCGCTGCAGGGCTATCGCCGCGCCGTCAAAGGGCAGGCGATCAGGCCCGAATTGGAGGTCAGGCCGAACGACGTACAGA